>JBBQLF010000424.1:0-4796 GCA_038327695.1 Bryobacterales bacterium | reverse complement strand
ATGATCGACTTGAACTCCATCACCATGTAGGCGGTGCCGATGGACACCAGCACGCCGAGGATGGTGCACCAGCGGCCCATGAGGACGTAGTGGGCATCGGGAGCGTTCTTCCTCCAGAAGGCGCGGTAGATATCGTAGGTCCAGACGGTGGCGAAGGCGCTGACGTTGCCCGCCATGCCACTCATGAAACCGGCGATGAGGGCGGTGATGCCCAGGCCGAGCAGGCCGGGACCGCAGTAGCGGGCCAGCATGATGGGCAGCACTTCGTTGTAACTGTGTCCGCCGCTGGCGAGCGCCGCGCTTTCTCCGGTGAGCTTGAAGGGCAACACCGCGAGGGCCAGCAGGCCGGGCAGGATGACGATGGCGGGCACGAACATTTTAAAGGTGGCGCCGATGATGGGCGCCATCTTGGCGGCGCGCAGGTCCTTGGCGGCGAGGACGCGCTGGACGACGAGGAAGTCCGTGGTCCAGTAGCCGAAGCTGATCACCCAACCGAGGCCGAGCACGATGCCAGTCCAGTGGATGCCCATGGGATTGTCCGTGAACGAGCCCATGGTGGACCAGAGGTGCGTGTAGTCCTGGCCGGGGAAGTTCTGGTGGATGCGAGCGACCATGCCGTCCCATCCGCCGGCTTCGATCATGCCAACGATGGGGATCACCAGCGCGCCGACCCAGATCAGAATGAACTGGAGCACCTCATTGAAGATGGCGGAGCGAAGGCCGCCGAGGGCGACGTAGATGGCCACCGTGATGGAACTGACCCAGATGGAGAAGTTGATATCCCAGCCCAGCACCACCTTCATGACCAGGGCCATGGAGTACATGTTGATACCGGACATCAACACCGTCATGAAGCCGAAGCTGACGGCGGAAAGGGCGCGCGAGGGCTCGCCGAACCGCAGTTGCAGGTAGCCGGGGACGGAGTGGGTTTTGGAGATGTAGTAGAAGGGCATCATCACAATGCCCAGGAAGAGCATCGCCGGGATGGCGCCGACCCAATACCAGTGGGTGGCCAGAATGCCGTATTGATAGGCGGCAGCGGCCCAGCCCATCAGTTCCAGGGATCCCAGGTTGGCGGAAAGGAAGCTGAGGCCGGCGATCCAGGCGGTCATCTCGCGGCCAGCCATGAAGAAGTCCTCGCCGGTGGAAGACTGTCCCTTGAGATAGAAACCGATGAGCAGGACGACGAGGAAGTAGACCGCGATGATGGCTATGTCGACGCCACCGAGCGTGATGAGACGGGAGGGCTCGGCGGCGAGGAGGAAAGCGGGGTGCATGGGTGGTGGAAATCTCCTGGGGCGGGTCAGCTTGCAATCGCTTGCACCCCGATGAATAGTATCGTTGGACGAGGTTGGTGTCAACATGGGTGATCCGCTAGGCGACGCGCGAGTGCCGGTTCTGGTATTGGTTGGCGGCTTTCTGGGAGCCGGTAAGACAACGCTCATCCTGAGTGCGGCACGGTTGCTGGCCGCCCGGGGCGTGGGTGTGGCGGTGATTTTGAACGATCAGGATGCGGGGCTTGTGGATACACGGTTCGCCCAGGCCCAATCCGTGTTGGCGGAAGAGGTGGCGGGCGGCTGTTTCTGCTGCCGTTTTTCTGATCTGGTGGATGCGGCGGACCGGTTGCGGGCGCACGCGCCGGAGGTGATCTTTGCGGAGCCGGTGGGCAGTTGCATCGATGTCTCGGCAACCGTCGTGCGCCCGTTGAAGGCGCTGTACGGGGACCGGCTGCGGGTGGCGCCACTCACCGTGCTGGTGGATCTGCGTTTGGCGGCGGACGTGTTGACAGCGCGCTCGGGCGAGGACGTAGGCTACCTGTTTCGCAATCAACTGGAGGAGGCGGACATTCTCTGCGTGAGCAAGAGCGACGTGGCAGGTCCGCCGCTGGACTTGGATGCCGACTACCACGTGAGCGCGCGGACGGGTGCGGGCATTGAGGAGTGGTTGGAGGATGTGTTGTCCGGCCGGCGCGTGGCGGGCGCCAAGCGGCTGACGGTGGACTACGCTCAGTACGCCGAAGCGGAAGCCGCGCTGGGCTGGCTGAACCTCCATGCGGCGGTGCAGCTTCACGGCGCGCTGAGCCCGGCGATGCTGGCCGGGCCACTACTGGACGAACTGGACGCGGCGCTCACGGCGGCCGGCATCCGCATCGCGCACCTGAAGGTGTTCGACGAGGCAGCGACGGGCTATGTGAAGGCGAGCGTGTGCGCCAACGGCGCGGAACCGGAGCCGGATGGGGATCTTCTGGCCGACGCCGCCAAGGAGCATGAGCTGGTGATCAACCTCCGCGCCGAAGGGGAGCCGGCCGTGCTCCGCACAATCGTGGAGAAGGCGCTGAACAACATCGGAGGCGAGGTCACCATCAAGCACCTGGGCGCCTTTCGCCCGCCGGCTCCAGAGCCTCAACACCGGTAGCAGGTACAATGCGTTCATACCCGCATGCGATTGTTCTGGGCCCTCCTACCAATGGCGCTGTGTGCGCAGACACCGGATCTGGCAAAGGGGCGCCCGTTGTTTGTCGCCAACTGCTCTTTCTGTCATGGCGCCCAGGGCGAGGGTGGGCGGGGGCCGAACCTGACCACCGCCGAATCCACCCACGGGCGCAGCCTGGCTGATTTGGAGAAGGTGATCTCGGCGGGCGTGCCCGGCTCACAGATGCCGGGATTCGGGCACATGGAGGCGGCGGAACGAACACCGATAGTGGCCTATGTCGCCTCGCTCTCGGCGCGAGCCGGAGTGACCGGGAAGGCGACTGGCAACGCTGCCGCCGGACGAGTGGTTTACGATCACCTGCGCTGCGCGTCGTGCCACCGAATTGGCGGCGAGGGCAGTGTCTATGGACCGGATTTGACGCGCGTGGGCTCCGGCCGGTCTCTCCAGTATCTGCGCGACTCCATCGTGAAGCCTTCCGCGGACATCATGCCGGAATATGAAGGCGTGGTGGTGACGACCAGAGAGGGCGTGCGTGTTTCGGGCGTACGGATCAACGAGGATACTTTCAGCGTGCAGTTGCGGGATCTGGGACAGCGCTTCCGCCTGTTCGACAAAGGCGAGGTGCAGCGCGTGGAGGATCTGAAGCGGTCCCTGATGCCGCCCTTTCAACCCGCGGCGAAGGAGCAGGACGACCTGGTGGCCTATCTGGCGTCTTTGAAAACGAAGCCGGCCGGCCTGGACGCGAAGCAGGCGGAGGGGATTCGATGAAACGCGTTGCCACGATTTTGTTTTGGGCCGCTTCGCTGTGCGCGCAGCAGGGCGACGTGCCGTATCAGCGCATTGTGGACGCGGCCAAGGAACCTCAGAATTGGATGACCTACTGGGGCGACTACAAGGGTGTGCGGCATCGCAGGCTGGATCAGATCAATACGGGCAACGTGAAGACGCTCAAGCTGGAATGGATGTTCCAGGTGCCGGTGGGCGGGCGCTTTGAGACGGTGCCGCTAATGGTGGACGGCGTCATGTATTTCACAGCGCCGGACGGCTACGCCTTTGCGGCCGACGCTCGCACCGGGCGCCAGTTGTGGCGCTACCACTACCGCATTCCCAAGGACGCCCTGCTGGTAAACGGCAGCATCAATCGCGGCTTTGCCATTCTCGGCGAAAGGCTGTACATGACGACGCCGGAGGGGCGTCTACTCTGTCTGGAGGCGAAGTCCGGGCAGTTGGTTTGGGACGTGGAGGTGGCTCCCTGGCACAAGGGTTACGGCACGACGATGGCACCGCTGGCGGTGAAGGACAAGATCATCGTCGGCGTGGCTGGCGGCGAGTACGGCATCCGCGGGTTGCTGGACGCTTTCGATGCGAAGTCCGGCAGGCGCGTGTGGCGCTTCTGGACCATTCCGGCGGCGGGCGAACCGGGCGGCGAAACGTGGCTGGCCGATTCGTGGAAGCGTGGCGGCGCACCCACCTGGATGACGGGCACGTTTGACGCCGCGTTGAACACGATTTACTGGGGCGTGGGCAACCCGGGGCCGGACCTGTACGGCGGAGATCGTTTGGGGGATAACCTCTATTCCTGCTCGATGCTGGCGCTGGATCCCGATACAGGGAAGCTGAAGTGGCACTATCAGTTCACGCCGCACGACACGCACGATTGGGATTCGACGGAGACGCCCGTATTGGTGGATCTGCCCTGGAAGGGCAGCGACCGGAAACTGCTGATCCAGGCCAATCGCAACGCGTTCTTCTATGTATTGGACCGCGTGACGGGCGAGTTTCTGATGGCGAAGTCATACGCGCGGCAGACGTGGCTGAAGGAGTTCGACGCCAAAGGCCGGCCCGTGGCACTGCCGAATACCGAACCCAGCGAAGACGGTGTGCGGATGTGTCCGGGCCTGGCCGGCGGGGCGAACTGGATGGCGCCCTCCTATAACCCGGACCTGAAGCTTTTCTATGTGCCGTACCGCGAGCAGTGCGACGTCTACTACAGTTCACCGCCCGTGTTTACCGAGGGTAAGGCTTACTACGGGACGGCGCAGCGCGGCGTGAGCGACGAGAAGGAATGGGGCATGGTGAAGGCCATCGACCCGCTCACCGGTGAGGGCAAGTGGGAGTTCCGGATGTACAAGGCCGGCTGGGGCGGGACGCTTTCCACGTCAGGCGGCCTGGTCTTCGCCGGCGACGCCGACGGTTACCTGGTGGCGCTGGATTCCAAGACGGGCGCGCCGCTGTGGAAGGTGCAGACCGGGGCTGAGATCGCCACGGCGCCGATGACGTATGCGGTGAATGGCAAGCAGTATGTCAGCATCGCGTCGGGCGCGGCGGTGCTGACGTTCACGTTGCCGTAGGGCCATCCTGCC
>JBBQLF010000423.1:0-4800 GCA_038327695.1 Bryobacterales bacterium | reverse complement strand
CCCGTTGCCATTCAATTCGGAACGCCAGCCGCCGGCCGGATCGCTGGAAACTTTGGACTAGGTGAGCGGGGCCATCGACCCTGCCTGGCGCGCGAGTTCTCGGTTTACATCGTAGCCGCTGTAAACGGTATTAAAGGAATCCTGAACCAGCGTCCCGGCGGACGGAGACGGCGGACGCATGTCCATCACGATAAAGTTCTTGAACCGCGCCGCCGGGACATTGTCGGGCGAATCCCGAGTGGCGTCGATCACTGCGTAGTTCGCGGCCAGTCCGGGACGGTCGATGGAAATGCCGGGCGCGCTGCCATTCAGGTCAATCCCCATCCCGTTGATGCTGACCTTGAGTGTTGCCGTCCCGGAGCCGTCGTAGGCGGGCATGGTGGTGGTTTCGATTTCCAAATGGTAGCTGTCGCTCGCCGGGACAGATGTGGCAAGGAATTGCGCTCCCTGAGAAACCGCCATGACTGACCCGCTCGAAAAGATTCTGATCCCGAATCCATTCGTGTCAAAAATGCTCTTGGCGTCGGGGCCGCAGCCGATGGCCAGGCCGCCCCAAGATCCGCCGGAGATGGAATCGATATCCACTGAGAACCTGAGCCGGCTCGAATTCGTAAAATTGTGATCCGGCCGCAGCCCCGGCATCGGATAGGCGGTGCTGGGGTAGAGGACGAGGCCGGCGCCAGTCAACTGGGACTGCCCCGAATTCGCGGCGGAAGGCAGGTCGGAATACGAGATGGGCGCCAGCGTGCCGGACTGCCGGGAAAGCTCCGCGTCTTGCAGTTCGCCATCGTAAGCGGTGACGAATGGATCGGCCAGCAGCGTGCCCTGACCGGCACCAGAGGACACTGCGGGCGGCGGTTGCGTCAGTTGATGGTAGCTCAGCACGACGTTCCCCTGGATTGTGAGGCCCTCGATGCACAGCGGCACACCGCCGCCGTTGAGGTTAAACGTGCGGGTTGAAGCGGTGAGCGCCACCGCAAAATCGGTGGGATCCCAGACAAGCTGCGTGTAGTTGGCGGCGTTCGCCACGGCCGTGGGGCTGTAAACGCCGGAGCGCAGGTTTATCGAGGGCGATGCCGCCACGTGGCCGGCTGTGGTTTCGCTGAAATACATGTTCGTCACCGCGGTGTGGGTCGTCGAGGACCATCCCCAGATGGAAAGCCGGGTGATGTTCAGGGTCAGGGTGAGGTCGGTCGCGCCGGGCGGCAGCAACCCGTCATACGAGCCCGTGAGACTCAGCACGAAGTCCGTGGCGTTGCCGGTGACATTGGTGGTGCCGCCGGTGGCCAGTATGCCGTTGTTGAACGTGGGTCCGTTCTGGGTGAAGGCCCTGCCACTCAGGATCACAGGGACGAAACTGAAATCCCCAATGGTGGTGGGCGTGCTGCCCGAGGCGTTTTCCGTGGTGGTCCAACTGAGCGCCGCTCCGTTGATGTAGGTCGCCCCGAACATCACGGAGAAATTGGCGCTGGTGATCGTCTCCGCCGTTGCGATGGCGGGACACAGCACCCCAATAAAACTCGCCAGCATGGCTAGCGTGAGCCTGGACGCCATGGCGGCCCCTCGGAGCAATCGGTTCGGGGCGCTCATTTTACGTTCTTCAATGCGTGGCCGAAGAGCGTGTTGCCAGGGCTTGTTCGATGTAATCCGGCACGGTGGGCCGCTTGCCGCCGGCGGTCCTGACCTTCCACGTATTCGTCGCATACATATTTCCCATGAACATGGGTTGCGGCGGCTACTTTGCCGCAACCGCATCGAGAATGGAAACTTGAAACGGCTTCAGCGCGATGGGCAACGGTTTGCCCGCTTCGGCGCTGAGCGCGGGCTTGGCGGCGTCCTCGGCCCACGGACTTTTCAGCGCGTAGCGCTGGGGAGCGCCAGCGGGCAGCTCAAACGCCGCGCCGACATCGAGCGCGAATTCGTGCGGCTGGTCGTCCGGGTTGCGCAGCATCACCACGCCTTTCCGCGGCGACCACGAGGCGTAGCCGTAAACCTCCAGCTTTGCCGGATCGCCGCCGAGCCAGTGTGTGTCCGACAGCACGTCGGCATTGGCGCGCGACCATTTCGCGGCTTCGGCCAGCACCGACCAATCGTCGGACGTCAGTTTGCCGGGCTGGATGTAAAGCTCCTGCAAGGAGGTGCCGCCGCCGAAGAATGCGCGCACGTCGTCCTTGAAGCCTGCCGAGTTGAACGTCGGATTGCCCGCCATGCCGTGACGCGAATAGGCCACGCCCAGCGTCATCAGCGAGCTGAGCGGGAAGAGCGGCCCTTTGCCGACGATGTTGCGGAACGTCTCCTGGTCGCGATACGTCAGCCATTGCTGTTGCTTCGGACCTTTGCCGGCAAATCCCATGTCGCGGCCCTGCCGCCAGATCGAGTCCGCGTAGCGCAGCCAGAACGGGGACGGCCACGAGCCGGTGGTGAGATTGATGTAGAGGTTGGGATCTTCCTGCCGCAATTCCAGCATCAGGCGGCGCATCGCCTCGGTGTCGAGGACGTAATCGGCCCCGCCGTTGGCCTGCGTACCGGCAGCGATGCCGTCGAACTTGAAGTGGTTGACGCCGTAGTTGCGGATCATGCCGATGCACGAGCGTTTGAACGCGGCGTAGTATTTCGGCCCGGCCAGTGAGAAACCGGCGGGGTTGGTTTCATAGCCCTGCTCGCGTCCAAACTGGAGCCGCTTCTTCTGTGTCTCGCCATAACCGCCAAACGGCGACAACCAGACGCCGAGCCGGGTGTGGTATTGCCGGCAAGGCGCCACCAGCGGCGCAAAGCCCTTCGGGAAACCGCTGTTGAACTGCCAGAGCGTCTTCGGGTCGTCCCAGCCGTCATCAAACACCATCCCGTCCATGACGACGCCATGCGGTTTGATGAAGCGCTCGCCAAAAATCCGGATGGCTTCCAAGCAAGTGGCCTCATTAAAAGGCTGCTCGAGCCACGGGATGTCATAGTACGAGTTGTAATGAAGAAACGGCCGATACGGATGCGCTCGCTCGCGTTCGAGATAGTAGAGGAATGCGCGGCGCAACTGGCCCGGAGGCGCCACGCCAACCACAAAACTTTGCGTGAGCGTTTCGCCCTTGTGCAGCAGCGCATCGCGTTGGAGCCGGAAGGTAACCCGTCCCTCGGCGGCAACCGCGTGAGGGTCTTCGCAGCCGAAGAAAAAGTTCCCGGCGACCACCGGCGAACCATCCGTGCGGCCCGCCACGCGTGCGCCGGGCATCGCTTCGTCCATCCAGATGATCTCCTTGATCACGCAGTCTGCGCCGGGAGCGGTCACGCTGACTTCCTGGCGAACGTAGTTGGCGCCGTCATGAGCGATTGCGCGCCAGAGCACGCGCAGCCGGCCGTCGGTCGAGCGCAATGTCACCTTGGCTTGGCGGCCCGGAATCCGCGCCGCGAGCCGCGCGGCCTTGGGGTCTGGCGAGAGCCTGCCCAGGATCGGCTTGCCTTGCGGCGCGAGCGCGGAGGCTGCGTAGCGTTGACCGTCGGCGAGGACGATTTGAAAAAGCTCGCCACCCAGCGCGAGCGTCTGCCCGTCGCCGTGAATCGTCGCCGGCTTCAGCCCTTGTGGCGTTAACGTCCAGGCCAGTTCGAGCGCCGTGTTGCCCGCCCTGATTTGGGCGCCGTTGCCGGTGATTGTCGCCGGACCCGGTTTGGCGCCGGGATAATTGTCGCGTTCGACGACCGTGGCAGCGTGTGTCAGTGACACAACCGCCAGCAGTTCTAGCCCGTGGATCAACCGGGTTGGTTTCATCGGGGTGACTGGGGCTTGTTCAGAACTTCTTGAATATACTCCGGGACCGTCGGCCGCTTGCCGCCGGCGGTCATGACCTTCCACGTATTCGTCGCATACATATTTCCCATGAACATGGGTTGCGGCGCCCACACTCGATACAAGTTCGTCTGGCTCCAGCCGTTCCCCGCCGAAGCGTAATCGCACATGACGAGGCTCTTCGTTCGATGGCCGACGAAATGCGAAGGCCGCACAAAGAAAGGCACCTCAAACGCCATCCAGATGTCGCCGGTCTTTGAAGCAACCGGCTGGAGCTCAACGTAAGCGTGTTCGCCGGCCTTGGGAAAATTTTGGTTCTGAAGGGCATACCCTTTCCCGATTTGTGCCTTGATCAAATTAGTGTTCGCGAGTGGCTCGGCGCACAGGTAATCGCTCAAAACATCATCGTACTTGAGCGGTTGAGCGAGCAGCCAGACCGTGGTGTCTTCGGCCATGGTTAGACGATTGTCGAACACCAGCGCAATCGGCCCTCTCATGACCGCTTGCTGCGGCGCGCGGCTGGGAGCCCGAATGATTCGTCCCCGAAGATCCAGTTCCAGGGTGATGGTGTCGCCGGCCTTCCATTTTCGTTTGATGCTGGCATAAGCGCCCGGCTGGCATTTTAAGGGTTCGTCGTTGACCTTCAGTGCCGTTTGCCTGCTCCAGCCGGGTATGCGAAGCTTGAGCGTGAATAACGAGGGTTCATCCGGCTGCACGGTCAGAGTGACCAGCCCGGTGCGCGGGTAAGCGGTTTCCTGAACTAGCATCAGATTCCTGCCGTTGGGCAGTTTGGCCGAAGCCGTGCCCGGAGCATACAGGTTGATCACCACCTCCCCGGCCCCGCCGCTCATCACGGCCCATTCCGGCGTGATCAACAATCCGCGGGGACCGCTTGAAACGCAGCAGCTCAATTGAGCCCCCTGCTGCCGGCTCGGGAGCCGCTCGCCCGTCAGGGGGGAATCATACGACCACCATTCGCCCGCCGGCATCATGGCCCCGAGCAGGGCATTATACAGGGAGACCTC
>JBBQLF010000422.1:0-4808 GCA_038327695.1 Bryobacterales bacterium | reverse complement strand
GGACGCCACCGACGAGCTGGCCGTTCTGGTCCGCGCCTTCAATGAGATGACCCAGGATCTTCAAGCCAACCAGGAGGAACTGGAGCGGCGCCGCCGGTTCATTGAGGCTGTCATGGAGAGCATTCCGACGGGCGTCATCTCGCTCGGCCACGACGGCACGGTGCAGTTGGTCAATGGCGCTTTGAAGGCGATCTTCCCGGCGGGCCGGGTGCAGCCCGGCATCCGTCTGCCGGACATTCTGCCGGCCGAGCAGCAGCCCGAGTTTCTGCGGCTGCTGAAGCGGGCCCGCCGCACCGGCAAGGCGGACCGCCAGTTTGAGGTGCGGACGCCCGAGGGCGTGCGGCACTACGCCGTGACGGCGGCCGCCCTGGAGGCGTCGTCGACGTCCGGCATGGTGGTGGTGATCGAGGACGCCACCGAACTGCTGCGCGCCCAGCGTGCCACGGCGTGGCATGAGGTGGCCCGCCGCATCGCGCACGAGCTCAAGAACCCGCTGACGCCGATTGCGCTGAGCGCGGAGCGGATCGCCCGGCAACTGGAGAAGACCCATGCCTCGGCGGAGGTCAAGCGAATCATCGCAGAGTGCTGCGCCACCATCGGCCGCGAGGTGGAGAGCGTCAAGACGCTGGCCGACGAGTTTTCCCGCTACGCCCGTTTCCCGGCGGCACAGCCGGTGCCGGACGACCTGAACGCCGTCGTGCTGGACGCCCTGGCGGTTTTCGATGGGCGTCTGGCCGGCATCACGATCCATCAGGACTTGGCCGCCGGCCTGCCCCTGGTGTCGCTGGACCGCGAGCAGTTCAAGCGTGTGGTGGTGAACCTGGTGGACAATGCGGCCGAGGCGATGGCCGATGCGCCGGTGAAGCATCTCTACGTGGAGACGCAACACGCCGGCACGGGCATTGTGAAGCTGGTGATTGCCGACACCGGCTGCGGCATCACCGGCGAGGACAAGGAGAAGCTCTTCCTGCCCTACTTCTCCACTAAGCAGCGCGGCACAGGTTTGGGCCTGGCCATCGTCAGCCACATTGTGGCCGAGCACGCCGCCTATATTCGCGTGGAGAATAACCATCCGGCTGGCGCGCGATTTATCATCGAATTACCGGCTTTGGCGTACGCCGATCACGAGCAGCCGCCGGTTGAGGTCCCCTCATGAAGCGCACCAGAGTGTTGATCGTCGACGATGAGCCCGGCATCCGCCAGTCCCTTTCGGGTGTGCTGGAGGACGAAGGGTTTGCCGTGCACGCCGCCGCCACCGGCGAAGAGGCCGTGGCCGAGGCCCTGGCGGGCACCTACGAAGCGATTCTGCTGGACGTCTGGCTGCCGGGCATCGACGGGTTGGAAGTATTGAGCCGTCTGAAGTCCGTCCCGCTGCCGGGCTCGCCGGCCATCATCATGATCTCCGGCCACGGCAATATCGAGACCGCCGTGCGCGCCACCAAACTGGGTGCGTTTGACTTCCTGGAGAAGCCGCTGAGCATCGAAAAGGTGCTGTTAGTGCTCAAAAACGCGCTGGAACAGCGCCGTTTGCACCTCGAATTGCACGATTTGCGGGACACTACACGCGGCCGGCTGCGGATTATCGGCGACAGCGTGCCCACCAAGGCGTTGCGCCAGCAGATCGGCCTGATGGCCGCCACTAATGGGCGGGTGCTGATTTACGGAGAGAGCGGGACGGGTAAGGAACTGGTCGCCCACGCCATCCACGCCGGCAGCGCGCGTGCGGACCGGCCGTTTGTGGAGCTCAATTGCGCGGCCATCCCCGAGGAGCTGATTGAGAGCGAGCTGTTCGGCCACCGCAGGGGCTCACTGGCCGGGGCGACGGAGGACAAGACGGGCAAGTTCGAGAAGGCCGATGGCGGCACGCTGTTCCTGGATGAGGTGGGCGACATGAGCCTGCGCACGCAGGCCAAAGTGCTGCGGGTGTTGGAGGAGCAGCGCTTTGAGCCTGTCGGATCCACCGAGGCGGTGCAGGTGGATGTGCGGGTGATTGCCTCTACTAACAAGAACCTGGAGGAGGAGATCGAGCGGGGCAACTTCCGCGAGGACCTCTTCTACCGGCTCAACGTGATCCCGTTTGAGGTGCCGCCCTTGCGCGAGCGGCGGGAGGACATTCCGCAGCTCGCGGGGCATTTTCTGACGGAGTTCACCACGGCCTACGGCCGCAAGGCCAAGGATCTGACGCCGGAGGCGTACCGGCTGTTGCAGGAGTATTCGTGGCCGGGCAACGTGCGGGAGTTGAAGAACCTGATGGAGCGGATCGTGATCATGTATCCGCAGGTTCGGATCGACGCGCGCCACATTCCGCTGCCAGCCAGCCGGCGGCCGCCGGAGCGCAGCCCGGAGCGGAGCCCGAGCCTGGTGGAGGTTCGCCAGGCGGCCGAGCGGGACTACATACTGAAGAAGCTGGATGAGTCTGGGGGCAACGTGAGCCGGGCGGCGGAGATGCTAGGCCTGGAGCGCAGCAATCTGTATAAGAAGATGCGCTCGCTGGGCATTGCGGGGCGCGATTAAACGCTGGTAAGGCCCTGGCAAGGCTTACCCCTTGCACTGGGGCGGAGAGTGCTCCCTAACGGCCGCGGCTCTGACTTCACTTTTATGTCGCAAACCGCTGGCAAGGTTTCCCCTTGCGCTGGCCGCGCTGGTCGATTACTCTACCTGGAGAGACGCTGTTTGCCTGGCGGAATGGGCCGCTGGCGGCGCCACGTAACTCACACAAAACAGAGGAGCATTATGAGACAATTTAGTCTCTTGCTGGCAATTTTGGCGCTCTGCGCCACGCTTGTTGCGGCCAAGCCGCAAATTACGGAGAAGACCGGAGTGCGGAATCTGACGGCAGTTTCCGAGCCCGGTACAATCGCCCGCGGATCCGTTTTCACGGTTACGGGCAAGGAATTGGGCCCGGTGGAAGCTCTGAAGGCCGATGTGCCTTACGGGCAGGATTTGGGCGGCATTTCGGTGGCGTTCACGGCGGCCGACGGTTCAGCCGTTGTAGCGGCCTACATCGTCTCCGCCTCGGCTACTCGAATTGTGGCGATCCTGCCATCCAACTCGACGGCGGGTGACTACAAGGTGACGGTCACGTACAACGGCGAGGCCAGTGAGCCGGTTAACGCCAAGATCGCCGATCGTAACCTGGGGATCCTCACTGTGGATGGACAGGTGGGCAGTGGCGCTATCGCCAGGATCCGGGTGCCGGACGCCGATGCGGTGGCGGCGGGCTTCTTGCAACCGCTGCGCCCCGGCCAGACGGTGGATGTGGAGGCGGCGGGCCTCGGCTACATTGAGACGCCGGACAACGAACTGGCGCCGGAAGTGAACATGGTGGAGGGCGCGCTGGTGGTTCTGGGGGGCGTGGAGATCCCCATCACGTACCTGGGGCGCAATCCGCAGAAGCCCGGCTATGACCGGGCGACGTTTGTGGTGCCGGAGTCCGGCTTTGCGGTTGGATGCACGGTGACGATCCAGATCAAGATCGGCGACATGATGACGGCCAAGGGCTCCATCCCGGTGGTGGCCACGGCCGATGCGCCGGCCTGCGTCCATCCGCTGGGATTGACGCCGGAGGGGTTGAGGAGTCTGGATGCGGGCGGCACCGTGACGCGCGGCAGTTTCGGCATTGGGCAGCAGGCGATCAGCATCAGCGTGCCAGACTTTGGGTCGTTTGACATGAAGACGGAATCGATCAGCGGCTCGTTTGATCGTTACAACGCGGTTTCGCTCTGGCAGTACATGGGCTCTAACTCAGGGGCCTGGATCGTGAACCCGGTGGGGTGCACGTTGTGGACGGCCACGGAAACCGATCCGGTTGGATTGACCGTGGAAGCTGTGGACGCGGGCGAGTTGAACATCAAGGGCCCTGGCGGGCTGGACAAAGCGATTCCCAGGATGCCGGCAGGGAGCAACACTTACAGCCTGGACCTGGCTCCGGCGGGGGGCACTGGGATCCCCGGCCTGCCAACTATCCCTGGCCTGCCGTCAATCCCGGGCCTGCCTGGCGGCGGTGGCGCGGCGGCTTCGGGTGTGCAGAAGGGCACGTATACGCTGACTGGCAAGGGCGGCAAAGTGGTGGGCGCCTTCGCGGTTTCCACGAACCTGCCGGACCCGATCGTGTGGACCAACAAGGACGACGCCTCGATGACAAACATTGATCGCGGCGCCAGTCTCTCGTTCCTTTGGACCGGCGTAGGCAATCCGGGTGACATGGCCACGGCCATCGGCACCTCCAGCGGCCCGGCTCCGGAGAATTCCGCCGTCAAGGTGAACCGCATCTTCATTTGCTTTGCGCCCACGGCAGAGCGCAGGATCGTGGTTCCATCGAGCATCCTGCAACAGATGCCGGCCAGCTTGGACAAAGACAGCATCGGGACGGTGATGCTGCAACACACCAGCGGCGAGTCCAACACAACAAAGCTGGTGGCACCGCTGGTGGACGGCGGCAACACTGAGCCAGGCACGTTCAGCTTCTCCTTTGGCACCATGAAACAGACCACCTTCAAGTAAGCTGGACTCGATCCGGCCATCGAGCCGCGCAGCCTCAGGACTCAAACCTGAGCCTCGCGGCTCTTTTTATCTGATATGGGATAGAATGACAACTTGGCCGGATAGCTCAACATGGACCACCTGCTCTCAATCATCCTGTGCACGCCCCTTGCCGGGCTCCTCGTGCTGTTCTTCCTGCCCGCCGGGAACTCCAAGCTCATCAAGTGGTGGGCGAACTTCGTCTTCCTGGTGGGCTTCTTCATCTCACTGCCGCTGTGGTTCCAGTTCGACCCGCACCGTGATTTTCAGTTTGTGGAGAAGGTGAG
>JBBQLF010000421.1:0-4832 GCA_038327695.1 Bryobacterales bacterium | reverse complement strand
AGTTCGGGTACTGCCAGGTGGTGCCCGGCAGGTTCTGCTGATCCAGTTCCTTGGTCAGATCCTCCTGGTTCAGCAGCATCAGCAGCGACGGCGTGCGGACCAGGTAGCCGATGACAGCGTTGTGCAGTTCACCGGTGAGTTCCGTCCAATCGGCGGCCTCGCGCGGGAACGTGGCGCTCAGCAGGCCGTCGCGAATGAGAGCCTCGATCATGCGCAGCTTTTCATCGCGGCGTTCGCGGATCTGCCGCTGGTAGAGGGCATCATCGGCCAGCACGCCCGCGGCGCGCCGGGCTTCAATGTCGCGGCTGGCCCAGAAACCGGCGATGGTAGGCAGGTCATGCGTGGTGGAAGAGACCAGGGCGTTGCGCGGGTAGGCAGCCGGCGGCAGCGGCATTCCGTCGTGGCCTTTCTCAAAGTAGAAGAGCTTGTAGCGCAACATGCCGTAATGCTCCATGGCGCCGCGCAGCGCATCCGGCACGGTGCCCAAGTCCTCGCCGACGACGAGGAAATGGCCGCGCAGGCTCTCCAGCGTGAGTATGCGCAGCAGGTCCTCCCACCGCTCATTCACATAGGTTCCATCGACCGCCTTGAGCCCATCGGGAATCCAGAAGAGCCGGAAGAACCGCATCACATGGTCGATCCGCAGGGCGCCGCCGTGGCGGGCGTTTTTGCGGATGGTCTCGACGAAGAGGCGATAGCCGTTGGCGCGGTGCGTCTCGGAATTGGGTGGGGGAAAGGCCCAGTCCTGCCCCTCCGGCGCGAAGTCATCGGGCGGCGCGCCCACCCGGCAGCCACTCACGAAAAAGGACCGGTAGGCCCACAGATCACTGCCGCAGCGGTCCGTGGCTAGAGCGAGATCGTGATAGAGCCCCACAGGCATGCCGAGCCCGCAGGCGTGGGCCTGCACCTTGCCGAGTTGAAGATCGATCTGCCATTGGACGTACTTGTGAAAGAGAACCCGCCGCCAGTGGCGTTGCGCGAACTCCAGCGTGGCGGGCGATTCCGGATCGCGGAAATCCTCGGGCCAGTCCGGCCAGATCCACAGGTCGCGGTCCCGGGTGTGAAGCACCTCGTCCAGCGCGCAGTAAGTGGCAAAGCGGTCCAGCAGATCGCCTTCGGACGCGGCCCACTTGCGGAAGGCCCGCGCGCGCGGCGTGGCCGGCGTCCACTCTTCCCGCAGGAAGCGCCGGAACAGCAGCCGCAGAATGCCGCGCTTCAACCGCGAGACTCGCTCATAGGCGACGTGGTCCGCCGCGCGAAGTTCGCCGATCTCCTTCTGAAAACGCGCACCGGCGACGATCCGCCGCGCCGGCTCGCAGGCGGCGAAGTCCTCAATGAGTTCGATATCCAGATAGAGCGGATTCCGGTAAAACGACGAAAGCGGAAGGTAGGGGCTGGTATTGTACGGCTCGCGGTTGTGCAGCGCGTGGAGCGGGTTCAGGGCGACAAAGCCGGCGCCGAGCGAGTGCGCCACCCAGGTGGTCAGCGCTGCCAGATCCGTGAAGTCGCCGGCGCCCCAGTTGCGGCTGGAACGGAGCCCGTACAGGCTGACGGCCAGGCCCGCGGCCAGGCCGCCGGTACGGAGCGGTTCCGGCAGCCAGGCGCGCTCCGGAGCGACAATCACGCGCTGGTTGGCGCGAATCTCGGGCTGGCCCGGCGTGGCGAGCACGATTTCGAGGTCGTGATAGCCCAGCCGCAGCGGCACCGGCAAGGGCAGTACACGCGTGGCGGGCTCTTCCGGATCGGCGCGCAGCGAATCCACCGCCAGGTCCCGGCGTTCGGCCCAGCCGTCCTCCCAATACAGCGCCAGCGCGATGGTGGTGCCCGCTGCGCACCCGGCCGGCACGCGCAACGCCACGTGCGGCTCGGGCTCCTCCACGCTCAGAACGGAAACGGCATCCAGGGGTTGCCGGCTGAGGCTCTGCTGATGCAGCCGGACCGAGGTGGCGAGCGACTCCGGCGTCGCCGTATCCAGG
Source organism: Bryobacterales bacterium (assembly GCA_038327695.1). Taxonomy (GTDB): domain Bacteria; phylum Acidobacteriota; class Terriglobia; order Bryobacterales; family Bryobacteraceae; genus Paludibaculum. The sequence goes on along the minus strand of JBBQLF010000421.1, from coordinate 2,856 downwards.
CCGAACGAGGACAGGATCGCCAGAAGTGCCGGCTCGCTGGTCTGGTGATGGCGGCCCCAGATATCCCAATACTCCATGTCGATCAGATACTGGCGGCAGAGGGGCGGCAGCAGGTCGGCGAATGAAAGGCTCATGTACTACCATTCATTCTATCCGGCGCCGCATGGGATAATCTGAAAAGAGGGCTATGGAAAACAAGATCCGCGAAAACCAGATCCGCCTGGGCGAACCACCGGCTGGGCTCTATGACCACATTGACAGCGAGATCGCGGCCGGCGCCAACCAGGGCATCCTGCTGACCACGGTGGACAGCGTCATCAACTGGGGCCGGAAGAACTCCATCTGGCCGTTGACGTTCGGGCTGGCCTGCTGTGCCATCGAGATGATCGCCATGAGCGCGTCGCGCTTCGACATCGCCCGCTTCGGCGCGGAGGTCTTTCGCGGCAGCCCTCGCCAAGCCGATCTGATGATCATTGCCGGGCGCGTCTCCAACAAAATGGCGCCCGTGATTCGCCAGCTCTACCAACAGATGCCGGAGCCCCGCTGGGTGATCTCCATGGGCGCGTGCGCGACGTCAACGGGGGTATTCAGCAACTACGCGCTGATTCCCGTGAACCAGGTAATTCCGGTGGACGTGTATGTGCCCGGCTGCCCGCCGCGTCCGGAACAGTTGATCTACGCCATCATGATGCTCCAGGAGAAGATCCAAAAAGAGCGCGGCACCACGATGGACGTGCTGAACCTGTCCTAGGCGCCGGCCGTTGCCGGGCTTGGACGCAGGAGACGCAGGAGATGATGCGCCAGGCGCGGATCCGGTGTTGCGGCTACCGGCTCAGTTGGATGGGAACGAACGCCGGGTTCAGCCCATCCCTGGCCCGGCGATCACCTGCAGCCGTCACCCCAACAGATCACCATGAAGTGCCGTAGTATCGTTTGAGCCAACTGCAGAGCCCCGGTAGTCCCGGGAACAGCGATCGCTCTGATAAGTTGAACTGGTCCAGCATGTCACGGGCCTGGGACTTCATTGCCGCGGGGATGACAATCCGCAATACCAAGTCCGGATGGCTTCGCGAATGTGTTTCCAGAAACGCGGCGTGTGACAACGTGCCGCTGTTCATCATGGAGAGCAGTCCCCACTGACTGGCGATCCGCAGGTCTAGCGACGGTGGTTCCCAAAGAAGCATCAGATCACCCCGTGGGCCACTCGCATCGAGCGCTTCCAGATCTTGGAAGCTGTTTTCCAGCAGGCGGGTGTCGTAGACCCAGGCTATTCCTTGCAGCACGCGGGTGACTTCCGGATTGCTGATCCCGTTTACATCCCGCAGAATCGATGCGTTGACGCACCAGACCACGCCGTCCCTATCCTTGTATTTCTCGTCTCCGCAAGCGAAGTGCGCCGCCACAAGCGGTGACCCGGTCCAATCCAGGCAGCGTGTTGGCAGGCCGTTATGTTGACCAACGGCGAGAATGTACCATTGCGATTGCCGGTCGAACACGCCGGCGCTCGCGTATTTTCTGAAGCTCCGGAGGAGCGAGTGTTCAACCACCTTCGGTCGCGTGGTGGGGGTTTTCGGAAGTCGCTGGAGACTCGTTTCGAGCCCCCAGTTCGCATCGTCCACTCCGCGGAAGACATAAGGAGACCGAAGGTGATTGCCTTCCCCTGCGGCCAAGTCAACGATGTTGTGCGACTGGAGCACGTCCATCAGCTCGAGCCACGACGAAACTCGAATCTCCCGCCCAGGAAGAGACATGGGACCTCCCGATTGAGACTCCTTAGCATACTACGCCGGGCTCCGAATGCAGGTCGTGTCCGGGCCGGCATCAGGAAGCTCCATGGACCACATCCCCGCGTGAGGCCGAGCCCATTGCACAGGACGGGGAGTTAAACGCACCTTCCCCGAGGCGCCCGCCTCGCCCTACGCCCGGATGCGGAACGCGGCGTCTTTGACGGCCACGCCGGCGATCTCGATGCGCGACAGATCGCGCGTGCCCACACCCAATTCCTCCGCGAGTCTCAGCGAACTGTCACAGCGTTCAAACGGCGCGGTGCCGCGATCGGCCATCGGGTCAAAGCCCATCAGCGCCGTGCCCACTGCGTCCGTGCACACCGCATTGGTGCCGGCCACCAACAACCCCGGACGAACGGCCTTCAACCGGCCGTAATTCCAGGGCCCTTCCCCGCCCGCCATCGTGTAGATGCCGTCGATGATGGAGATTTGAATGGGCCGGGCGGCGGCGATGTCGGCCACGATGCGCGGCATGCGGTATTTATCATCGCGCGGCGATTTCGGATCCCGCTCCTGCGGGGCGGTCTTGGCGGGCGCGCGCGAACCCTGGTGCATCACGGAACCGCGGCCGCCTTGCGTCCCGTTCTCGTCAGGGCCGTCCTTGCCCGCATGGTCCCCGTAGATGGTCAGCGGCGTGGCGCCGAACATGTTCTTCATCGCCAGCGTGATGCCGCAGGTCATGTGCTCCTTCATCTTGGCGATGGAGACCAGCACGTCACACTCTTCGTAGACAGGGTGCAGATCGATGCCCGGGAAGATGTGTCCGCCGTTGGGTGTCATGAAACGCGCGTATTTCTTACTGCCGCTCAGCAGGTTGGTGTTCACCATTTCGACGCGCGAGGCGGCGTTGAGCAGGTGCGTGGGATCCCAGCCCGCGTCGATGATGAACTCATCCAGCGGGTCCGCCGACGAAAAACAACCTTCCGCGATGCGGATGCGGCGGGCGCCGGCTTCGCCCATCAGGCGCACTGTTGCGCCGACCACTGCCGGATGGGTGTACTGCGCGTGCTCGGCCGGGATGAAGCCCATGCGCATGCTCGGTGAGCCGGTCAGATTGATCTTGATGGTG
>JBBQLF010000420.1:0-4839 GCA_038327695.1 Bryobacterales bacterium | reverse complement strand
CACTGTTACCCATGTCCTCGGACTAAAGTGTTACCTATGTCCCCGAACGGACCTTGGGTACTCATACGCTCGGATTTTCTCGATTGGCCAGGCATTTTGTGACTCCTCCACTTTCATGTCGCGCACCCCGGCGGGCGTGATGCCCACCGTTCCGGAACACCCGCAACCACTGCCATAGAATCGGGGGCAGGAGCCGCCCGTTCGCCCCGGGGCTCGGCTGGGACCGGGGCGGCTTGAACGGCGATCGTCCGGCGAAAGCGGGCGCCACCTGGAGATGGCAGAATCGCGGCGGCCGTCAACGGCCATCCCGTAAACACAGCGATGGGCGCCGCCGCCATTGCCTCTCACGAGCGCATGTGCGCTGTCGCACAAGGCAAGGAAGACAGGTCATGACCCAAAGACTACCTCCGGCGCCAAACCCTGGTGGCACTCCCCCAATTGACCTCTTCGAAGCGATGGGCGGTATGGCAAAATGCCGCGAACTCTCCACCGCGTTTTACGCCCGCGTCGCCACCGATTCCACCCTGCGCCCTCTGTTTCCGGGCAAGACCTTTAAGTGTGCCATCGAGGAGTTTGCGGCGTTCCTGGTTCAATTCCTGGGTGGCCCGTCCGAAGATGCCTGGCGCCGGTGGTGGTTGAGTCTGCGCCAATCGCATCGCCGCTTTCAGATCCATCAGAAGGAGCGGGACGGCTGGCTCGGACACATGACGCAAGCTCTGGGCGATGCGGAGATGAGCGAGTCCGTGCGAAGCGCCTTGCGCCAGCTCTTCGAGGAAGCATCCGCGTATTTGGTCAATACTGGCCCCGCGGTTGCCTCGACGGAGCGAGGGCCGGAGCTCTTCCACATCCACGCTCAAATCGGATGCCGGTGGCAGGAGCAGCGTGCCTTGGACGAAGCGGTGGCGGCTGCCGGCGACGGTTCATTGGATCGGGTCATTGCCCTGATCGCCAGTCCGCCTCTACAGTCCTGCTTCCATCAGAGCCGCTCGGTGTTCGCTTGTTTTGTTGCGGTCCTGGTCGGAAGCGGCAACGGCGTCATGGCGGAATACGCACAACAACTTCTGCTGGCCAATCCCGATCTCGCGCACGAGAGTTACAGTGGCCGCAAGCTGCTGCACGCTGCATCGGCCGCCGGCAATCTCCCCATCGTCGCCTCGCTCCTCAGGCTGGGGGCGGATGCCAATACCCAGGACAGCGGCGGTCATACGCCGCTCTATTGTGCCGGAAACGAATGTCCGGGCGGCGGCCCTGTGGTGAAAGCGTTGGTTCAAGCTGGCGCGAAGGTAGACGCCTGTGCGGGAGTCAAGCGTTGCACGGCGCTCCACATGGCGGCCCGGCGGGATCACGTCGAGGCCGCCCAAGCCTTGCTGGAATGCGGCGCCAACATCGAGGCGCGCGACAGTCTCGGCGAGACGCCCCTGCGGCGCGCCGTCAATTGCGGGCAGACCCGTGTCGCCGCATTGCTCCTGTCGAAAGGCGCTGATCCGCATTCAGTCGGAAGCAAGGGCCTGACGCCTCTGTCGGCGGCCCGCGCTGGAGCCATGCGTGACCTCTTGCAAGCTTGGGTTGCGCCATAGGATTCAGTCTTCGCTAGTTCGGCCGCGAGGAGTGTACAATCGATCGGGAGGCGGGATGAAGCGCAAATTGCTCTGCGCCGGAGCCGGCTTGCTCACGCTGCTGGTCCTGCTCTCGGCCGGTATCATCGTTTCCATTCGCTCCGGTCTTCAGCGTTACTCCGCCGCCGCGGTGGCGCAGTTACCCAGGTGACCGGGTGCAGGCGTTGATACAGCTTGTGGATTGCCAGACGTGCGCGTTGGCGGATCGGAACCACGCCGTCCGGGCTTTGGGCCAGATGGCCGGGCCGCGCGCGCATTCAGTTCTGAGTAAGCACTTTGACGGGGTAGAGTGCGGCCATTCCACCAGGTTGTGCCAGTACGAGCTGCAAAAGGCGATTCGAATGATCGATACCCGCACACTGCGCGCCGGCCCCGTCTCGGCGCTGGTGGCCCGCTGGCACCAACCTTGGCACTAGCCCACGCGCCCCAACACCGGACGGGGTCTTTCCTCTACCGGCCGGAATTCACTACTTCTTGCTGAGGGCCTTCTTGGCCGCCTTCACGTCGTCGTCGTCCACCTGGATCAGCGCGCCATAGCGGCCTTCTCCGGCGCAAATCGCCTGCGCGGCGTAGGTGGAAATGCCGGCCGCGGCCAGCTTGCCCAACGCTTCGGCCACGGCGCCCGGCCGGTCTTCGCCCGTCACTAGAAACGCCTTCCGCTTCGCGCCCACTTCCAGGCCCAGCTTCTTGGCGGCCTTGGCAAACACCTTCTCATCGGCCGGCGCGATGTCGAGCTGCGCCTTCTTGCCCTTCACCGGGTAGCCCCAGAACCCGGTCATGTTCACGCCCGCTTCGTTCAGCGCGGTCAGTACTTTCGCACCTTCACCGGTCTTGTTGGGAATGGTGATTGCAAAATACGCCAGAGTGGTCACGGTATCAGCCATACGAATTCTCCTTATTGAACCCAATTGGCCCATTATACCGCCCCTGCACGGCAAAACGGCCCCGCCACCCGTTGGGGCAGCGGGGCCGTCGTGTGCCGCTCAGCCGGCTACTGCTTCGTCTTCCACCACGAACCGTCGGCGCCGTAGTACTTGTCCAGCCACTTCGACAGTTCCACGTCGCTCTTTTCGGCCCAATTGGTCAGCGAGGCGTCAGCCGGCAATCCAAACGCCCCAGCCAGCGGACGGTGGCACCGCACGGCGCAACTGTTCGGCATCCCGCCCTGTGCCTGATACTTCAGCGTCTTCGCCGCCGGTACCACTTCAAACGTGTGCGAGGCCATGTCGTACGGATCGCCGCTGGCGGCCATCCGCGCCATGTGGCACTCCGTGCAACGGCTCAGCCCCAGTTTTCCTTCCGGGTCGTAGTTGTGCCGGCTATGCGCGCTCACCACCTTGGCGATCATGCTGCGGTTGGCTACTGCATTCACAATGTCCTCGCGCTTCAGCGCCGCAAACTCGCCGAAGCCGGCATGGCACGCCAGACACAACGTGTTGTCGTCCACGTCCACTTTGATCTTCAGCTTGGCTCCGGCGGCGCCGTCCACCACCATCGTCTTCTTCATGTGCTTCGGCTCGGCATTGTGTACGTCGTGGCAATCGTTGCAGGTCACCTTGTGGTACTCGTACTCCCACTTGGAAGACTTCATCAGATCCTGCAACTGCTGGTGATGCTGCTTGGAGGTCTTGCCGTCCGGCCACAGCCCTGGCTTGTCGATCAGGTACTTGTTCCAAAGATCGTCACCCAGATTGCGGCCATAGTCGGACCCGTCCAGCGCCATCGGGAACTCGTGCTTGCCGTCTGCGCTGGTTCCGCGCGAGTGGCAGGATCCGCAAAGCTCGTTGTTCTGCTTGGCGGTGAAATCGCGCCCGGGGCTGATGATCTCGTATGGATCGCCGATATTGATGATGTGCCGGCTGCCCGCGCCGTGGCACCGTTCGCAACCGATGTTGTACATCTGCGGCGTGCCCGTGGCTTCCAGGTCCAGCCAGTGCGGCTCGCCGGGCGGCGTGTACACCGGCTCGGCCGTGAAGGCCAGCCACTCGCCGTTGGCATCCTGCTGGGTGCTGAACACAGTCGAATGGCAACCCATGCAGTCCTTGTTGAAAGACTTGCCCAACGCCGCCGCCTGCTTGGCCGTCCCGATGGTCCTCATCTTCGGCGTCAGGTCTGCGTTGTACCAGTAGTTATCCGAGTACAGTACGTAGTTCTGGCTCACCTCATTGAACTGCACCGGGCTGTAGTAATAGTCCGCGCTATATCCGCTCGCCTTATCCGTCACCGGAAACCGCAGCACAAACCGCTGCTTATAGCTGCCGCTGCCGCCATGCACGAAGCCCACCAGGTACTCCACTCCGGCAATATTCATCACGTAACCCCCGCCGGCCTTGTAGCCCAGAATCGGGGCGTTTGGTTTGTACTTGTCGAAGACGCTGCTGATCTTGTTGAAGTCCAGCCCCTGCTTGAAATCGTCGATCTTGTTCTTGTCGTAGTCCGCGATGATCCCGAACTTCGTCTGCATCGAGTACATGTCGTCGGGGACCATCTTCAGCCCCGCGTAGTGGAGCCCGGAGCGGAACTCCTGCTTGTCCTGGTGACAGCCCAGGCACGCTTCGGTGCCCACGTACCGGCTCACGATCGCCGCATCAGGCCCGAGTTTCTCCATCAACCTGTTCTGGATGTCAGCGCGCCGCAGCGCCTTCACCCCATCGGCGGCCATCAGCCCGCCACTGCCCACGCAGGCCGCGATGGAAACCGCCAGCCCGATCAAGGTCACCTTATGAAGCATTATTACCTCCCAACCACGCTCGGCCGGATCCGTCTATGGAATTCGGACCTAAATATATTTAACACATGTTTGTCCCAAAATGCAACATCAGCGTGCAGGTTTTGCGGTGCCGCTCGCGATTGGCCCCAGGGTGTGGAAAGATTCAACACTGCAAGCCCGGCCGCCAAAGGACTCCAACTCACAGATTCCAGAAGAGGTTCCGAGCAATAGTCCCGCGGTGCGGGTCAAAGAGGAAAAGAACTTGGCGATACGGTGTAGCGCGAGCGGCTGGCATTGTGCTCGAACACAAAGAACGAAAGTTCGGCTTCAAATTAGTGCCAAGCGCCGATTGAGACGCTCATGCGGAATCACCAGTTTGGGGTGAAGTTCTTTAGGAGCCGCGCGCGTTAGCAAGCGGCCGGAACGCCTATTCCTTCACGGCTCCTATCAGCCTGTGGCAGAAGTCGAAGAAGGCTGCTTGCTGACGCGCGTGGTTCATTAGAATCAGTTGCT
>JBBQLF010000419.1:0-4849 GCA_038327695.1 Bryobacterales bacterium | reverse complement strand
GGTGACGAACTCCGAACCCAACACACTGTTACCCATGTCCTCGGACTAAAGTGTTACCTATGTCCCCGAACGGACCGTCTTCAACGGAGTGGGCCGCCAAATCCGATGAAAACGCGCTCGTAACAGAGCCACGACCGTGAGGGAGCGCAAGCGCGTCTTCAACGGAGTCGTTGGATATTTTTTTTCGCGATAGGCCGACTTGCCGGCTTCCACCGGAGCGCAAGCGCGTCTTCAACGGAGTCGTTGGATAGGTTATTTCGAAACAGCCCCTAAGCCGGGCCCGCACCTAAAAAGACCCGTCATGAAACAACCGTTCCAGCCGCTTGCCAACGCGTGCGGCTCAGAACCCGATTCCGAGCCGCGCGCGCCAGCAAGCGGGCGTGCCGAACTGGCATGGTTATTCGGTGACGAGTCCTAACGTGTCTTCGTCAGCCCCGTACGCCCAACTTGCGCAGGAGCGTCATCGCCGGGCACCAGTTGGTGAAGGCGCTCTGAAACAGGTTCAGCCCCACGAATGCGGTGAAGTAGAACCACCGCTGGTCGTGCCACAGGCCCAGCGCCACGCTCAACATCACAACCAGCCCGGCGATCAGCCGCAGGTAACGGTCCACGGTCATTGTTTGGATCCTCGATTCACGATGAAGTAAACGATCGGTACGGTCATACGCGAGAGCGCCAGGGAGGCGATCTCACCAGCCATCAACGCAATGGCCAGGCCCTGGAAGATGGGGTCGAACAGAATCACGATGCTGCCCACCACGACAGCAGCGGCGGTCAACATCATCGGCCGGAAGCGCACGGCCCCCGCATCGATGACAGCCTCATCCAGCGGCATGCCCTCCTGCAATCGTAACTCGACGAAATCGACCAGGATGATGCTGTTGCGCACCACGATGCCGGCTCCGGCGATGAAGCCGATCATTGAGGTTGCGGTGAAGAAGGCGTCCAACATGCCGTGTGCCGGCAGTATGCCTACCAGCGAAAACGGAATAGCGGCCATGATGATCAGCGGCGTCAGGAAACTCTGGAACCACCCCACCACCAGTACATAGATCAGGACCAGCACGGCAGCGAATGCGATGCCGAGATCGCGAAAGACCTCATAGGTGATGTGCCACTCGCCGTCCCATTTCATGGAGTACTTCACATCCTCAAACGGCTGGTGCGCCGTGTATTGCTCGATCTCATAGCCTCCGTCCACGGGGATCTTGGAGATCTTGGGGCCGAGGTCCAGAATCGCGTACACCGGGCTCTCCATCGCGCCGGCCACGTCGGCCGTCACATACGTCACCGGCATGAGGTTCTTGTGGTAGATGCTTTTCTCCACCTCGGACTGCTCCACCCGAACCAGTTCCGCCAGCGGCACCAAATTGCCGCTGCGGCCCATCACCTTCAGGCCGCGGAGCCGGTCCAGGTCACTGCGCGTGGCCCGATCCACCCGCAGCGTGATGGGCACGTCCTCCTTGGCGGAATCGACATGCAGCAAGCCGGCGCTCATGCCGGCCGACGCAATGGTGATGGTATGAGCGACGTCACTGATGGAAACGCCGTTGAGCGCGGCCTTCTCGCCGTCGACGCGCCAGATCTGCTTCGGCTGCGCGTCCTCCACGTACCAGTCGGCGTCTACCACGCCGTCGGTCTTCTCGAAGATAGACAGGATCTGCGCGGCGACCTTGTTGCGCCCCTCGGCGGCCGGGCCATAGACCTCGGCTACCAGCGTCTGCAGCACCGGCGGACCTGGGGGCACCTCGGCCACCTTCATGCGGGCGTTGTGCGCCCGGGCGATGGGCAACAGCCGCGTCCGCACCTGCTTGGCGATCTCATGGCTTTTCAACTTGCGCTCACCCTTGCCCAGCAGGTTCACCTGGATGTCGGCCATGTTGGAGCCGCGCCGCAGGAAATAGTGGCGGACGAGCCCGTTGAAGTTGTACGGCGAGGCCGTCCCCACGTAGGTCTGGGCGTTCACCACCTCCGGCTGGGCAAACGTCGCCTCGGCCAGCAGGCGCGTCACTTTGGCTGTCTCTTCCAGAGTGGTCCCCTCCGGCATGTCGACGATCACCTGGAACTCGCTCTTGTTGTCGAACGGCAGCATCTTCACTTTCACGAACTGCACATAGACCAGCCCCATCGACCCCACTAGCAGCCCCACCACCGTCAGCAGAAATCCGTAGCGCAGCGCCGGCACATGCAGCAGGCGGCCCATCACCTTGCGGTACATGAGCGTGGCCTTGTCCTCCCCTTGGTCATGGCCGTGGGCGCCGCCGCTCTTCAGCAGCCGCACCGCTGCCCAGGGCGTGACCAGGAAGGCCACGATGAGCGAGAAGGTCATCGCCGCCGTGGAGCCGATCGGAATCGGCCGCATGTAGGGGCCCATCAATCCGCCCACAAACGCCATCGGCAGGATGGCGGCAATGACGGTCAGTGTGGCGAGGATGGTCGGATTGCCCACCTCGTCCACCGCCTCCACGGCCACCTCGGCCAGCGGGCGTCCGTTGTTCTGCGGCAGGCGCGTGTGGCGGACGATGTTCTCCACAACCACGATGGCATCGTCCACCAATATTCCAATGGAGAAGATCAGTGCGAACAGCGTGATGCGGTTCAGCGTGTAGCCGTAGAGATAGAACACGGTCAGCGTCAAGGCCAGCGTGACGGGGATGGCGGTGAACACCACCAGCGACTCCCGGAACCCCAGTACCAGGGCGATCAGCAGGCTCACCGAGACCACCGCAATGCCCATGTGGAACAGCAATTCGTTCGACTTCTCGGCGGCGGTCTCGCCGTACTGCCGGGTAATTGTGATCTCGACATCGGCCGGGATCAGGCCGCCTTTCAGCCCCTCCACCCGGTGCAGTACCGCGTCGGCCACGGTAATGGCGTTGGTGCCCTTCCGTTTCGCCACCGCGATAGTGACGGCCGGCTCAAAGCGCCCGTTGGCGGCGAACTGCACGTACTGCGAGGGCTCCTCCCCGGTATCCTCCACGGCCGCCACATCGCGCAGGTACACCGGCCGGCCGGCCGCTACCGCCACCACGATGTTCTTGGCGTCCTCGGCATTCTTGATCCAGCCGCCGGCCTCCAGCGCGATTTCGCGGTTGCCGGAATTGGACTTGCCCGCGGGCAGCATCTGGTTGGACTGCCCCAGCGCGCCCATCACCTGCATCGGCGCCAACTGGTAGCCGCTGAGCCGGGACGCATCCAGCGTCACTTTCAATTCCCGCTTCTGGCCGCCCAGCAGCGTCACCTCACTCACGTCCGAAACCTGCTTGACGGCGTCGTGCACCTGCGCGGCCACGCGCCGCAGTTCAAAGTCGTTGTAGCGCTTGGAATGGAGCGTCAGGGCCAGCACCGGCACATCGTCGATAGACCGCGGCTTCACCAGCGGAGGCGAGGCGCCCGGCGGGATCAGGTCGAAGTTGGCGTACATCTTCTGATTCAGCTTGACGATGCTCTTCTCTTCGTCCTCGCCCACCTTGAACCGTACGATGGCCATGCCCATGCCCGACGACGACGTGGAGTAGATGTACTCCACCCCCGGGATCTCCCACAGGAATTTCTCCATCGGTTTGACGACGCGCTCTTCCACCTCCCGCGCGCTGGCGCCCGGCATCGCCACCATCACGTCAATCATCGGGACGATGATCTGCGGCTCCTCCTCGCGCGGCAGCATGAAGACGGAGAACACGCCAACCAGAATCGACGACACGATCAATAGCGGTGTCAGCTTGGAGTGAATCCAGGCCCGCGCGAGCCTTCCGGCAATCCCCAGTTTCGGTGCTTCGCTCACTTATCGCACCTCGACCTTTCCGCCGTCGGTGAGCTTGGCCGGCACCGGCGCCACCAGCTTCTCGCCCTGACTCAACCCGCTCAGGATCTCCACCGCCCCGCCGTGCCGCGCGCCGGTGGTGACCATCCGTCCGCGGGCCACGCCGCCCTCCACCACGAATACCTTCTGCACCTGGCCCTGCTCGACGAGCGCTGTCCATGGAGCGACGAGGGCTTTCTTCTCTCCAATGGCGAAACGCGCCCGGCCGAACATGCCGCTGCGCAGCACGCCGCCGCCGGTGATGCCGATCTTTACCGTGAACGTGCGCGAACCGGCGTCGAGCGAAGGCAGGATCTCTTCCACCCGCCCGGCGAGCGGCTCGCTGGATGACTCCAGTTCCACCTTGACAGGCGCACCAATCCGGATGCGGCCCAGGCGGCTTTCCTCCACACCCGCCTCCAGGCGGTAACTGCCTGCCTGCTCCATCACGAGCAGCGGCATGCCCGGCGCTGCCAGCATGCCTGGCTCGGCTTTGCGCTCCACCACCATGCCGGCGAAGGGCGCGGTGACCGTGGTGTAGCCCCGCTGGATGCCGGCTTGGGCCACCGCCTCGTCGGCCTGGCGGATCTTCTGATCGAGCTGTTGGCGGCGGGCCCGCGCCATTTCATGATTGGCCTGGGCCATGCGCTGCTTGGCCACCACCTCGTCAAACTCCTGGCTGGTGATCGATTTCTGATCCAGCAGCGTCTTCATCCTCTGAAACGTGGAGTTCGACAAGTCCAGTTGAGCCTTGGCCGCGGCAATGGCATTGTCCACTTCCGGCACCGCGCTGCGCGCCTCATTGCGGGCCGCCTCGGCCTGCCGCACACCCGTCTCGATCTCTTTCGCGTCCAGGGTGGCCACCACGTCGCCGGCCTTCACCATCTCGCCGGCCTGCGGCTTCAGTTCGCGCAGATAACCCATCACACGCGCCGACAGCACCGTAGTTGTGCGAGCCTTCACAGTGCCCGTGGCCACGTACTCTTCGGCGACGGTCTGCTCCGTGGCCGCCACCACTTGCACCGCCACGGCGGGTAACTCCTCACC
>JBBQLF010000418.1:0-4851 GCA_038327695.1 Bryobacterales bacterium | reverse complement strand
GGGCCACGTTGGGTGAGAACTTCTCGACCTCATCGGGATCCGAGGGGTGGTTCATGAGGTCGTTGACCAGCACAACGGCGCGGGCGCCATGGAACTTGGCATTGACGGCCTTGGCGCTTGGCACATGGTGGGCCGTCATGGACTTGCCGGCGAACCGGCTCTTCTCATCAAACTCCTGCGGCTCATGACGCAGGAGCATGACGATCTTGCCCTTCACGTCGATGCCGGCGTAGTCATCGTAGTCGTACTCCGGCGCCGTGATGCCATAGCCCACAAAGACGACTGCGCCGGACGCCTTGCCGCTGCCGGACCAGTTGAACGGACTGAAGTCCCCGGCCAGGGGCAGCGCCGTTTTGCCCCCACCATTGACGGTGTAGCTGAGCGTGTTGAGCTTGCCGAGTTTGGCTTTGGTGGTGACGGGGAATCGCTGATAGTAGTTGTTGCCGGCGGCCGGCGGAATACCCAGCTTCTTAAACTGACCGGCGATGAAGGCGGCCGCCTTCTCCATTTGAGGCGTGCCGGTGCCGCGGCCCCGCATTTGATCCGAGGCGAGGTACTTTACGGTGTCGCGATAGCTCTCGGCGCTGATCTTGCCCTTGGCCGGTGGAGTGGCGGTGGCTATGGAGGCCGACAGGGCGGCGGCGATCAGCAGCGTGATTGTCTGAGTGTTCATGGTGTCTTACTTCTTGGCGGGCGCGGTTCCGGGCACGGGCAGGGTGAGTTCGCAGCACTTCTCGCCGGTGGCTCCCGTCTTGGTGGCGTATTCGAGTTCCCAGTCCACAATGGCCTTCAACTGCTCCCACGGCACGGCCCCGGAGACCGGGCGGCCGTTGACGAACAGGGAAGGTGTGGAGGCGACCCGCAACTGGCGGGCCTGCTCGATTGAGGCGTTGACGTCCTTCTCGGTGCTCTTGTTGTCGAAGCAGCGGGAGAACTGGACCGTGTCCAGGCCCTTGGCCTTGGCCCATTCGCCCACTTTGGCCTTCAGATTGCCGGGCGTGATCTCGGCCTGCTTGTCGAAAATCCAGTCATGGTAGTCCCAGAAAGCGGCGGGGCTCTCGCGAAAGACGCAGCGGCCGGCGATGGCGGCCGGCTTGGCCCACGGGTGGATCTGTTCCAGCGGGAAGTCCTTGAAGTAGAGCCGCACGTCCTGCGGATAGGTCTTGAGGAGCTTCTCGCGCACCATTTTGGCCTCTTCGCGGCAGTAGGCGCACTGGAAATCACTGAAGGCGACGATGACCACCTTGGCGCCGGGCGTGCCGATGCTGGGGGACAGATCGGTCTTCAGCTTGTCGAGCTCGGCGCTAAAGGGGCTCTTGTTGATGTCGTAGACGGTGCCGCGGACGATCTTCTGGCCGTCCAGGCTGATATAGAAGACCTCGTCCAGCGAGATGGCCTTATAGCCGCCGGTGACCTTGACCTCATTGAACCCGGCCATAGGGCCGCGCACGGGGTCCGCTATGGTCACGGTGATGTGGGGGCCCCACAGCAGCAGGTGGCGGACGTAGGCCTCCAGCTTGGTCTTGTCCAACGGCGATGCCACCGGCGGTGCGGACGGCTTGGCAGGCGCGGGTGCGGCGGGGCGGGCCGGCCGCGGCTGGGCGTAGGCGGCCGAGGCGAGAAGCAGGGCCGCCAGGAGAAACTTTCTCATGTCCTCCATTTTAGCCCGTCGGCGCTTCAGTCTACGAGACTGATTTTGCCGGCGAACTTGCGGTAGAGAAACACGTTGTAGCCGAGCGCCAGCAGAATGCCTGGGATGAACCACATCAGGCCGACGCGAAGCCCGTATTCGGGCGCGGCGGCGTTCTGGATGGTCAGACTCAGCGCCGGGTCGTTGTTAGCCGGCAGGACGTTGGGGAACACGCTGAAGACGAGGCTCGTCAACATGCCAACGATATACAGCGACGAGGCGAGAAACGCGCCCAGATCGTGCCCCCGCCGGAAGAAATAAAAGACCCCCAGCAGGCCCGTCAACGCCAGGGCCGGGAAGACGTAGCCGGCCGGCATGGCGTGGAATCCATCGGCCAGACGCGGTTGGATCCGGAAGCTGACGATGGTGACCACAATGGTCAGCAGGGCGACGCCAAACCATGCCAGGCGCGCCAGGCCGCGCGAGCGGGCCCGCAGTTCGTCGTTGGTCTTGTAGGCCACCCACAACGCGCCGTGCTGGGCCAGGGTCAGGTACGCGAAGACACCCACCAGCACCGTGTACCAGTCCAGAATCCCCGGGTTCTGTCCCGGCTGCCAGTTGGTCCAAAGCGGCAGGAAGAAATCGCCGGAAGCGTCCAGCGGGACGCCGCGCACGACATTGCCCAGCGCGGCGCCGAAGAAGATGGCCAGCAAAGCGCTGGCAAAGCAGAAGATGACGTCCCACAGGGGTTTCCACACCTTGTTGTCAAAGTGGCTGCGAAACTCGACGGCCGAGCCGCGCAGGATGAGTAGCCACAGCACCATCATCAGCGGCAAATAGAAGCCGCTGAAAGAAGACGCAAAGAGGGCAGGGAAGGCGAAGTAGAGCGCACCGCCGGCGGCCACCAGCCACACCTCGTTGCCGTCCCAGACCGGGCCAATGGACTTCAACACGGCGCGGCGCTCGTTCTCAGTCCGGGCCACGCCCAAATGAACGATGCCCGCGCCAAGGTCGAAGCCGTCCAGGACGACGTAGGTCGCGATCATGACCGCGACGATGCAGAACCAAATAACGGGTAGCATGTTCGTCTGTTTTCCTGTCCGTTAGTGGCCGGCGCCCGGCTCCAGCGGCGCCGGGCCATGTTCGATCTCGCGCCAGATCATGAGCAGGCCCAACATGCCGAGGATCGTGTAGAGGCCCATGAAGCCGAGCAGAGTAAACAGTGTGTTGCCGCTGGAGACGTGCGGCGAGGTGCCATCCGCGGTCCGCATCAGCCCGTAGATGAGCCACGGCTGCCGGCCGAGTTCGGCCGTCATCCAGCCGGCCGTGTTGGCGACATAGGGCAGCGGCGCCGCCAGCAGCAGCGTCCAGAGGA
The DNA here is from genome assembly GCA_038327695.1 of Bryobacterales bacterium. GTDB lineage: Bacteria > Acidobacteriota > Terriglobia > Bryobacterales > Bryobacteraceae > Paludibaculum. The sequence continues at coordinate 1,846 of JBBQLF010000418.1, read as the reverse complement.
GTGGCTTGCATGAGTAGAGCTTGCCGCGCCACAGTTGGAGACCAGACAGGGCCATGATGGCGATAAAGATCGTGCCGAGGCCCACCATGACATGGAAGCTGTAGTACAGGAGCGGGATCTGATCCGGCCATTGATCCCGCGGGAAACCGTCCAGGCCGCGGACTTCAGCCCCCCAGCGCTTGTGGACGATGAAGCCCAGCGCGCCCGGCAGCACAAAGGGATTGTCCAGACGCCGCTTGTCGACATCGGGCTGGCCCATGATGGCCATGTCGGGCGACGCACCGGTCTCGAAGTGGCCCTCCATGGCGGCCAGTGCCACCGGCTGGTGGCGCGCCACCAACATGCCTTGCTGATCACCCGTCGGGAAGGCCGCCAGCAGAGCCGCCAGCACTCCCACGATTACGCCCAGACGAATGAACGTGCGGCCAAAGTCCACGTGCTTTTCGAGCAGCAGGTAGAATGCGCCGACGCCCGCCATGATGAAGCAACCGGTGAGCACACCGCCCATCATCGTGTGCCAGAACTGCCAGAAAGCCCATTCGTTGAAGATCAGGGAGAACCAACTGGTCAACAGGATCTCGCCCTTGGGGCCAAGTGCATAGCCCACCGGGCGCTGCATCCACGCGTCGGTGGCGATGATCAGATAGCCGGAAAGCCAACTGCCCACCCAAACCGCCAGTGCTGAGAACCAGTGCCCCCACCGGCTGAGGATCTTCTCGCCAAAGATCAACAACCCCAGGAAGCTGCTCTCCAGGAAAAAGCTGTAGAGCCCTTCCATCGCGAGTGTGTGGCCGATGACCCCGCCGGCGGCTTTGGAGAAGCGGGACCAGTTCGTGCCGAACTGGAATTCCATCGGGACACCTGTGACGACGCCGAGCGCGAAGTTCACGGCGAAGACCTTGGCCCAGAAGCGGGCAGCCTGATTGTAGTGCTCATTACCGGTCTTGAGGGCCATCGTCTTCAGAATGAAGATGAGCAGCCCGAGACCCAGGGTCAATTGCACGAAAAGGTAATGAAAGGTGATGGTGAAAGCAAAATGAAAGCGGTGGAGAGCCAGGGCGGAGTCCATGGTAACGTTCTAAAACACTCCTAACCAAGGTAGCATGGCACGAATGGGGCCGAACGCAGGATTGGGGCAGTTTGCCTGTTCCTGGTTGTCTGTGTCTGATTGCCGGCGAACAATGGGGGGAATGCCTCAGGGACGGGACCGGTGTCTGCGCCAGATGCCTCGGAGACGGAAGTGCCTCCGGATTTTTCGGTCTGGGTCTACACTCCGGCACCGCCGCCACCGATAGGACAAGTAGCCTCTGGCCGGCCAGCCGATCCGACGCCGGAGTCTGACAAGATGCTCAATACAGTCGTGATTCACTCCAGCCCGGACAGCGCGGCCCTGCTGCGGGCGATGGCCGCTGCCACCGGCCAACTGCAGGTTCTTCGCGAGTTCACCTCAGAGCCGAGCCCCTATGAACTCTCGCGCATGTTGAATACACTCAGTCCGGACCTGCTGTTGCTGGACTTCGCCCTGGGGCAGCAGGCGCTTCACTGCGCGTCCAGCATCGTGGAGATGGCCCCGCACATCGCCGTGGTGGGTGTCGGCGCCAGCAAGGACTTGGCAATTCTGGCCAGGCAGGTGGGCTGTCACGCCATGGTGCCGGGCAACGGCAGGACTGAGGATCTCGTTGTTGCCATCCACGAGGCTTTGCACCGCCGCGATGGCGGCATTGAGCCCGCGTTGTTCAGTTTCCTGCCATCAAAGGCCGGCAGTGGCGCGTCGACCGTAGTTCTGAATACCGCCGTGGCGCTGGCGCACCACTATCAAAAGCGTGTTCTGGTCATCGATGCGGAT
>JBBQLF010000417.1:0-4852 GCA_038327695.1 Bryobacterales bacterium | reverse complement strand
CTGGTCCCGCTCGTCAGACTGCTACCAGTTGAAGTCAGCACTGGGTTGGCTCGCTGTGGCCGCGGCCACCGGAGACACCAGCTACGTGGCCGAATACGAGCGCGCCTTGGAGCGAGCCCTCCTCACCCACGCCGCCTTCTTCGATCATGAGCCGGACCCGCAGCGCGTCATGGACCGCCTGCACGCCTATTGCTACTTCCTGGAGGCCCTGCTCGCCCGGGCTGACCGGGCCGAGGTCCGCCACGCCCTGGCCGAAGGCATTCAGCGCGCCGCCGGCCATCTGCGCCGCGTGCGCGGCCGCTTTGAACGGTCCGATGTCAACGGCCAGCTCCTCCGCATCCGGCTCTGGGCCGATGGCGCCGGCGCCGTGCCACTCGACGAGCCCAGCGCGGCCGAGGAAGCGGCATGGACTGCCGCCTATCAGATCCGGCATGACGAGCCCCACCTGGATGGCGGCTTCAATTTCGGCCAGCGTCACGGTGCCCCCACCAACTTCGCCAACCCTGTCTCCACCGCTTTCTGCCTCCAGGCTCTCGCCCTGTGGGACGATTGGTGCGCCGGCGTCCCGGCCGTGGATTGGCAGAAACTGATCTAAGGAAGCTACGGTGAGCGCTCCCGAACGCATCGTAGTCGCCTTCGCTTCGGGCTCCGAAGACCTCATCGGCACCTTCCTCGACAATCTGGAAGCCGTCGCGCCCGGTGTTCCTCTGTACGTCGTGGCCGAATTTGCTCCCCCGCGCGGCAAGTGGATTCCCTGGTTCCTCGGCCGCACTCTCGCCCGGAACCGCGCGCGCATCGCCGATGCGCTCGGCGGTAAGCAGATTCTGTGGGCCGGCCTCATCCTCCAGCCGCGTATGCCTTACTGGCCCATGCGGCTGGCCGCCCTGCTCACCGCCCCTTCGCGGCTGCTGTGCTTTAACGAAAACCTGGACCACTTCGCGCTCCATCCACGCTCGGCCGTGGGCATCGTCCGCCATCTCCTCTGGCGCACCCGGAATCTGATCCGCTGGGAGACGCGCCCAGGCGGCTGGCTCTACACCCAGCTCTGGCGGCTAACCCACCCTTGGGCGTATCGCCGCCCTCTGTGGCGTGCCCTGGCGCTGGCCGAAGGCTGGCGCATGGCCCGCCGCAAGCGCGCCCTGGCGCCCCGGCCGGATCCACCAGCCGGCCCCGCCCTGCCCGCCGGCATCACCGTGGTCATCCCCTCCCGCGACGGGCGGGATCTGCTGGCCCGCCTGCTGCCGGGTCTGCTGCGGGAACTGGCTGGCATCCCGTCGCAGGTGATCGTGGCTGACAACGGATCCACTGACGGCACGGCGGCATGGCTCGCCAGCCATTACCCGATGGTCGCCGTGGAACTCAGTCCCACGCCGCTCAGCTTCGCCGCCGCCGTCAATGCCGGAATTCGCCGTTCGGAGTTCTCTCACACTCTGCTGCTCAACAATGACATGGTGCTGGAAGCGGGCTTCTTCCCCCCGCTCCTGGAGGCGTTCCAGGCCGTGCCGGACCTCTTCTGCGCCACCGCCCAGATCTTCTTCCCCGAAGGCGTCCGGCGGGAAGAGACCGGCAAGGCGCTGATGTGGACCCGCGGCCACGCCGTGGACTTCCCCATCTGGTGTGACATGCCGCTGGACGGCGAAAGCCTCACCTACGTGCTCTACGGCAGCGGCGGTTGTTCGCTCTACGATACGCGCAAATTGCGCCAGGCCGGCGGCATGGGCGAAGTCTTCACCCCGGCCTATGTGGAGGATCTGGACCTCGGCTATCGCGGCTGGGTGCGCGGTTGGCCCACGGTTTTCGCCGCCGCCGCGCGCCTGGTCCACCACCACCGCTCCACCACCAAACGCTTCTTCACGCCGGATCAGATCCAGACCGCCGTCGAGGTCAACTACCTCCGCTTCCTCGCCCGCAGCGTCGCTCGCCCGGAGGTGTTTCAGAGCCTTTGGCGGCGCGCCGTGGAGCGCCTGAACCTCTATGCGGCGCAGGATACGCCCCAACCCTGGGTCTTCCCTGCCCTCCAGGCGGCCCGCCACGCGCTGGCCTGGGTGGAGCCGGCGCCACCCAACCCGGCCGATGAGCTTCTGGCCATGGCGCTCGGCAGCGGCGAAGCCGTCAGCTTCCCCGGCCGGCCCAGGGATCCTGCCCGGCCGGTAATCGTCGTTGCCAGTCCCTACGTCCCATTCCCGCTCTCCCACGGCGGCGCGGTTCGCATGTTCAATCTGATGAAGGGCGCGGCACCCGAATTCGATCAGGTCCTCATCGCCTTCTGTGACCGCCAGGAGACGCCCGCCCCGGAGATCCTCGCCCTCTGCTGTGAAGTGATTCTGGTGCGCCGGGAGGGCTCCCATCTGCGGCCGCTCACCGCCCGGCCCGATGTGGTGGAGGAGCACGATACGCCGCCTTTCCGCGCCGCATTGCGCGAGATGATCCGCAAGCACCGCCCGGCCCTGGTGCAGCTGGAGTTCACGCAGATGGGGCTCTACGCGCCAGATTGCGGCGCCACCCCCACCCTGCTCATTGAACATGACGTCACCCTCGATCTGTACGCCCAGCTCCTGCGCGAGCGCCCGGATTGGGAGACCAGCCAGCAACTCGCCCGCTGGCAGACCTTTGAACGCCAAGCCTGGCGGGACGTTTCCTGTGTGGTCACCATGTCCGCCAAGGATCAGCAGATGGTGGCAGGCGCCCGGCGCGCCTCCGTCCTGCCCAACGGCGTGGATCTGCAACGCTTCCGCCCGGTGGAGGCGGAACCCCACCCCCGGCGCATCCTCTTCATTGGCTCCTTTGCCCACTTGCCCAACCTGGTGGCCCTGGACTTCTTCCTGCGGGAGGCTTGGCCGACCCTGCTGGCTGGCGGCGCTACGCTGCACGTCATCAGCGGCTCCAACGCCGCGCACTACCGGGAACTGTACCAGGACCGGATCAAGCTGGATCTCAACGGGCCGGGTATTGAACTCGAAGGCTTCGTCAGCGATGTCCGCGGCGCCTATGAGCGCGCCACCGTCGTGATCGCGCCGCTGCTGGCCAGCGCCGGCACCAACATCAAAATCATGGAGGCCATGGCCATGGGCAAGGCCATTGTCTCCACGCCCGCCGGCATCAACGGCCTGGACCTCCATCCCGGTATCGATGTGGAAGTGGTGGATACCGGCGCCGAAATGGCCGCCGCCATCCAGGCCCTCTTTGACGATCCGGCCCGCCGCCGGCAAATCGAACTCGCCGGCCGCCGCACCGTGGAACAGCACTACAGTTGGGATGCCATCGCCGAGGCGCAATCCCGGCTCTATCGGGAATTGATGGGATCGTGATCGCCGGACGGCGCCACAAATAAAAATGGTTCCAAGTGACCCCCGGCGTCAGCTCGCTCACCTACCTGCATGCCAGGTTTGAGCCCGTCACATCCAGCACGCCGGACGCTTTCGCCGCCTTGCTCCCCGCCGCCGGAATTTCTCCCACGGCGCTTCATTGCTCAGCGGTACGCCTGCTAGCCTGCCGGTGCGAAGTTAGCGCTTCGAAGCGGTCTTTCACTCGCCCATCGCGACCAACCTGTTGCCAAGTCCGCCGTGGTGGGGTCAGAGATCCTGCCCTGCCTCTTCAGCTCTGCGACGCTCTCCCCGTCAGCCCGGTCCGCTCTGATCTCCATCCCCGGCCTGTCTCGAGAACCGCCTGGGACTTCATCGACCAAAACCCGTTGCCTTCAGGTCCTGCGCCACTCCTGTCTGCCTCGTTGAACCGTCGCTCCCCTTCAGGGTTTTCACCCCTCCGGATCAAAGCACCGATCCCGCTGGCCGACCGGAAACTTACTTCCAGGTACGCCCGATTTTCCTTCGCTCCCCACTGGTGGCCGTATTAGGTATCGACACCAGCGGATCATCGTTCCGGCTCCGCTACGTCCCTTTCAGCTCGCTGTTCCGTGAACCTCTTGGAACCATCCACAGTATGCAATGAACCGGACTTCCAGTCAATAGAAAAATCACCTTCACCAGGGCTTCTTCCTCAACTTCTATTTGCCCTGTTATCAATCGGTTCCAAGGAGCCGTCTGTGACTATTCTGTGCATAAAACGTGCGCGGGCAAAAATGTTGTGGATAGTTTATCCTGGTCTGGCGGGTTACGCTCATGGCAAAACTGCTGATGCTCGCCGGCGCCCTGTTGTTCGCTATCGGGCTCCTGCTCACCTACTCGGCAAAGCTGCCCTTCCATCTCGGGCGGCTCCCCGGGGATCTCGTCATCCGGGGCAGGAACTCGACGTTCTACTTCCCCTGGGTCACGTGAGTACCGTGGGCCGCTTTGTGTATCGCCTGCCAGGAGTCCACGTTCTACTTCCCCTGGGTCACGTGCCTGTTGTTGTTCAGGGCTTCGCTATGCGCCCAGAATTCCGTAGTGGGATTTTCATCCAATCGGGTCTTTCCTCCACTCACAAAACATGCCTCCAGTAAGGCCCCTTCGCTCCACGGGCGTTACCCCGCTTCTCCGCTGCTATGGGCCTCTCCGAATCCCAGCCAGGGCCCTCCACGAGGTTATTGATTCCCCCGCGGCGTTGGTTTAAGTTGCCCCTTCCACCCTGCTGGGCTTCCCACTTCGGCACTCGCGAGAAACGACCCACCTCTGCTCGCCAAAACTGACCCACTCAGGCCCCTGCCCCACAGGGCGTTTCGGCTGGCCGCGCCACGCGGCATTCGCCGCGGATGATAATGCCACACAAGCTGGTTTGATGGGCGACAATTAGAAAGCGCCTCCAACGACAACTATCCAAGCAGCACTCGTAGCGGGTGTATCGCCCTCTAGCAGAACAAGGCCGCGGAGCGTCCTTGAAATGGGGCTTCGCCCCAAACCCCAGGATTTGCCGCATG
>JBBQLF010000416.1:0-4867 GCA_038327695.1 Bryobacterales bacterium | reverse complement strand
GCCAGCCGGACCGTGGCCATCAGGAGCTTGCCGAGGCCGATGTAGCCGCTGGACTGGTCCTTGGCCTGGAAGGGGGCCAGGAACTCTTTGTCCGTGTGCAGGACCAGTGTGTTGTTGCGCAGCGTGACGTCGATGCGGCGGCCGATCTCGCCGCGTGCTTTCACCTGGCGGACGGTGAGTGGAAGGAACTGGTCCGCGGCGCTGGCAGGAATACCGGCAAGCAGCAGGCAGGCTAACAGAAATCGCATAGCCGGATTATTTCACGATTGGCGGAGTTGGAATCAGTCGCGCGGACGGCCGCGGCGGACCCGCCGGAGCAAGCGCTCCAGCGGCACACCGGCGGAAGCATCGGTGGCCGCGCGGAACCGGAGCTCGGGCATGCGGTAGAGATGCAGCCGCTGCATCAACTGCGTGCGCAGGTAGTGGCGGGCGGCCTCCAGACCGGCCAGCGCGGCGGTTCGTTCCTCATCGGCGCGGGGCAGCATGACCAGGACGTCGGCGCGGCGCATGTCCGGCGAAACGATCACTTCACTGACTTCCACGGTGTGGATACGAGGATCGGCGGACTCAAAGCGGATGAGCTCGGAGAGCTCTTCCCGCATGGTTTCGGAGACGCGGCGGGTTCGGAGTTCGTCCATGATATTCCTACTGCAACCAATCAATGGTGGCGCTGAGCAGAGCGGGGCCCAGAAACCCGGCCGCGACGCGCTCAGCCTCTTCCAGGACGCGGGCAGCGTTTTCGCGCGATCCGGAGACGGTGACGGCGGCGACGACGCTGCGGTTGAGCAGTTCCTGATCTTCCGTCTCCGCGACGGAGAGATTGAAACCGGCGCGGAGGCGATCCTTCAGGCCACGAACCCAATGGCGCTTGTCCTTGAGGGAGTGAGCGCCAACGAGTTCCAATTCGAGAGTGAGGATGCCGACAGCCGGCATGGGTTACGCCGAGAGGTCCGGCGCGACTTTCTCCTGCACGAAGGCCTCAATGATGTCGCCGGGCTTGAGATCGTTGTAGCCGACCAGGGCGATGCCGCACTCGAAGCCGGATTTGACTTCGCTGGCATCGTTCTTGAATCGCTTGAGCGAATCCAGGCGGCCGGTATGGACCACGATGTTGTCGCGCAGCAGGCGGACCTGCGCGTCGCGCGGGATGACGCCGTCGGTGACCTGGCAGCCGGCCACGGTGCCCACCTTGGTGATGCGGAAGGTGGTGCGGACATCGGCGCGGCCTTTGTAGACCTCTTTGAAGACGGGATCGAGCATGCCCGTCATCGCCTTCCTCATCTCGTCGGTGAGCTCGTAGATGATGGTGTGCAGGCGGATGTCCACCTTCTCCAGGTTGGCGGCATCGAAGGCTTTGCGTTCCGGGCGCACGTTGAAGCCGATGATGATCGCATTGGAGGCCGAGGCCAGATCGACGTCGGACTCGGTAATGGCGCCGACGCCGGCCATGATGACGCGGATGGTGACCTTGTCGGTGGAGAGCTTCTTGAGCGTGTCCGAGAGCACCTCGGAGGTGCCGCCCACGTCGGCCTTGATGATGAGGTTGAGTTCCTTGGTCTCGCCCTCGCGGAGCTGAGCGTGGAACTGATCCAGAGTGATGCGCGTCTTGGCCATGGCCACTTCGCGCGCCCTGATCTCGCGGAACTCGGCAATCTGACGGGCCTTGCCGAGATCAGTCACAATCTGCAGAGTGTCGCCGACGTCGGGCATCGATTCCAGGCCAAGGAGTTCGACGGGCATGGATGGCCCGACTTCCTTGATGGCGTTGCCCCGGTCGTCAAACAGCGCGCGGATCTTGCCGAAGACGGTGCCGCAGAGGTAGTGATCGCCGACGTGCAGCGTGCCGTTGCGCACCAGCAGCGTGGCGACGGGGCCGCGGCCTTTGTCCAGCTTGGCTTCGAGTACCGTAGCCAGGCCAGGGCGCGCGGGATTGCCCTTGATGTCGGTGACATCAGCCACCAGGAGGATGACTTCCAGCAGCAGGTCCAGGTTCTGCTTCTCCTTGGCGGAGACCATGACGAACGGCGTATCGCCGCCCCATTCCTCCGGTTGGAGACCGAGTTCGGTGAGCTGCTGTTTGACGCGCTCCGGCGTGGCGCCGGGCTTGTCGATTTTGTTGACGGCCACGACGATGGGAACCTTGGCGGCGCGCGCATGATCGATGGCTTCGCGGGTTTGCGGCATCACACCGTCGTCGGCGGCGACAACGAGTACGACGATATCGGTCACCTTGGCGCCGCGAGCCCGCATCCGTGTGAAAGCTTCGTGGCCAGGCGTGTCGATAAACACGATCTTGCGGCCGTTCAGATCCACATGGTAGGCGCCGATGTGCTGCGTAATGCCGCCGGCCTCACGACCGGCCACATTCGTGGTGCGGATGGCGTCGAGCAGTGAAGTCTTGCCGTGATCGACGTGCCCCATGATGGTGACGATCGGCGGCCGGACAGTGAGATCGCCCTCGACTTCGGTGCTGTCCACATCCTGGACGGCTTCCTGCTCATAGCTCATCTTGGAGGCGGCTGCGCCGAATGCGCGGGAGATCTCCTCGGCGAGCTTGGTATCGAGAGTCTGGTTGATGGTGGCGAAGATCTTGCGATCGACCAACTGCTTGATGACGAGTCCGACCTTGACACCGAGCTTCTCGGAGAGTTCCTTAACGGTGACACCTTCCGAAATGGTGATCTCGCGATCGATGGGCGGAGGCGGAGCGATCTCCGACTTCCGGAACATCGGTTTGAGTTTACCCTCGGTATCGCGTTCGCGATGATCGCGCTGCGAACCGCGCTTCTTGCCGGCGTCGCGGCGGCCGGCGTCGGTAGTGGGCGGCGGCGGCTCGAGGACGGGGGATGTGGGATGCGGGCCGCGGCCGCGCATCGGGCGGCTGGTCAGGGCACCACCAATGACGGGACGGCCCATCACATGGCCGCCGCCGGAACCGACGGGACCACCGCCAGGCCCCGTGGGCCCACGGCGAGCGCCGGGATAAATGGGTTGGCCCGGCATGGGCATGCCGGGGCGCGGAGCAGTGGGCTGGCCGGGCACGACGCGGGCCGGAGTCTGCTGCTGTAGACGGGCAAGGATGTCAGCGCGCGGCGGCACCACCGGGCGGGCCGAGGGCTGCCCAACCAGGGGCGGGCGCATAGGCTGACCAGCCTGATGCGGCGCTTGCGGCGGGCGCGGCGAGGCCGGGGCCGGGGAGGCAGTCACGAGATTCTGGGGCCTGGGCATGGCCGGAGCGACAGGTGTGCGCGGCACGCCCGGCACCACGCTGGGGGCCTTAGGCACCTCACCGCCAGGCAGAGGCGCGCGGGGGCCGGAAAGAATTTGACCGGGGCGAGGCGTGGCCGGTACGCTGACCCGTTGGGAGATGGGCGCGTTGCGTTGCAGCGGGGCAGCCGGGGCGGGCCGCGGCGGCGCGGGCCTGGGCGCTTCCGGCTGAGCCGGAGCCACAGCGCGCGGCGGAGCGGGCATCGCCGGGGCAGCCGGCGCCACGGGAGTGCCAGGCACGGCCGGAGGGGCGGGCGCGGCTGGCGCCGCGACGGCCGGCGGCCGCGGCGGCAATTTGGCGGCCACCTTGGGCGGCGCAACGGGCGGAACTGGAGGAGCAGGCGGCGGCGGCGGCGGCGCAGGCGCCACTTCCACCGGAGCCCCGGGCGCGGCCGGTTTCGGTGGGGCTGGGGCCGCTTTGGGTGGTTCGGCCGGCCGGGCTGGCGCGGCGTGCGGCGCCGACGGGGCGGCGTGCGGCGCCAACGGGGCGTGCGGCGCCGGCGGGGCGTGCACCACCGGCGGGGCGTGAGGCGCAGCCACATGCCCCTGGGCGGGCGGGTGAGCCAGGATGGTCCGGGTCGGAATCGGGATCGACGGCGCGTGGGACGCACCAGGGCCGCGCCCGATGAGGGGCGGCCGCACCGGCGGGCGCGGAATCATCGGCGGCGCCGGCGGGGTGGCGGGAGCGGCCATCGCGGCGGGCGCCGCGGGTTCATGAGTAATCTCTTTCACAGGCAACGAAGCGGAAGTGGGTGCGTGAATAGCGGAAGCGGAGGGAGCCGGGCGTGCCGCGGACGGCTGGGCCGGAATGGGTTCGGCATCGGACATCCGGGGAGGAGCATGCTCCGGGGAGAACACCGATTCAATGTCGTCGCGGCGGGGTCGCGGGGTGGCGCCAACCAGGCGGTCCCGCACCTTGAGAGCCACGTCTTCGTCGATCGAACTGGAGTGTGTCTTCTTTTCGGAGACACCATATTCGGCCAGCAGGTCAATAATTGAACCTGGCTTCACTTCCAGCTCACGAGCGAGCTCGTTGATGCGAATCTTCTTCATACTAACGACGCCGCCCAAAGCGAAGGGCTGGCTCACATCACTCCTTGTTCCGCACCCCCGTTGTCAGCGGCCGGATTACTCTTCTGCCGAAAGACCCGAGGTTCCTATCGTATCAGATTCATCTCAAGACGGTTGGCTTTCCAGTGTAGGCTCTGAATTGGGCACAATTTCATGCGCCGCAGGCTCGCCGGGCGCAGCCGCCGGAGCCTCTGGCGCGGCTTCCAGCTCCGCAGCCGAGGTGGCGGCCGGCGCAGCGGGCGCGGCTTCCAGCTCCGCCGCGGAGGTGGCGGCCGGCTCAGCGGGCGCGGCTTCCAGCTCCGCAGCCGAGGTGGCGGCCCGCGCAGCGGGCGCGGCTTCCGGCTCCGCATCCGAGGTGGCGGCCGGCGCAGCGGGCGCTTCCGGCTCAGCCGCCGAGGTGGCGGCCGGCTCAGCGGGCGCGGCTTCCGGCTCTGCCGCCGAGGTGGCGGCCAGATCAGCGGGCGCGTCCAGCTCCGCCGCGGAGGTGGCGGCCAGATCAGCGGGCGCGTCCAGCTCCGCCGCGGAGGTG
>JBBQLF010000415.1:0-4879 GCA_038327695.1 Bryobacterales bacterium | reverse complement strand
GCGCCCACCCCGCGGCGACCGGGCGAGCCCGTCCCAACCGGGGTTGTGTTAGGGTGATAGGTTGCCGGCTGTTCCGAACCAGGCCCATGGGAGGCAGGCTGGAAACAAATGGCCTGATTGAAGATGCAGGCGCCCGATTTTGGGAGTGAGAGATGCTGAATGAGAAGGACTTGGCCTCAGTTGAGGAGGCCCGGTCGAAAGTGGACGAAGCCTACAAAGCCTGGCTGACCTACAGGAAGTTCACACAGACCCAGATCGACACCGTAGTGGAGTCCGTAGCCGCCGCCGCCCGCGCCGCCGCCCGCCGCCTGGCCGAACTGGCCGTTGCCGAGACCGGCATGGGCAACGTCGAGGACAAGATCGCCAAGAACATGCTTTCGGCCGATCTGCTGCCAAAGGCCATCCGGGGTCTCAAGACCGTCGGCGTGCTGCGGGAACTGCCCGATCAGCGCATCACCGAGATCGGTGTCCCCCAGGGCGTGGTGGCGGCCATCTGCCCCACGACGAACCCCACGTCGACAGTCATCTATAAGACGATCATTGCGTTGAAATCCGGCAACGCGATTGTGCTGAGCCCGCATCCGCGCGCCCGGCAGGCGACGTGTGAGACGGCTGCGCTGCTGGCGGAGGCAGCCACGGCCGCGGGCGCGCCGGAGGGGTTGATCCAGTGCGTCACCAACTCCACGCTGGAGAGTACTACTGCCCTGATGAAGCACCCGAAAACGGGTGTGATCCTGGCCACCGGCGGGGCCGGCATGGTCCGGGCCGCTTACTCTTCCGGCAAGCCGGCGTTCGGTGTGGGGCCGGGCAACGTGCCCGCCCTGGTGGACGCCTCGGCCGATCTCCCGCTGGCCGTGGAGAGGATCGTCAGCGGTAAGAAGTTCGACTACGGGACCGTTTGCTCCAGTGAGCAGACTCTGGTGGCGGAGCGGAGCCTGCGGGAACGGATTCTTGCCGAACTCACCCGGCAGCGCGCCTTCCTTTTGAATGACGAGCAAAGGCAGGCTATCGAGAAGACTTTGTTCGCCCATGGAACCACTGTGCGCGCCGACTGCGTGGGCCAGTCGCCCCAGAAGATCGCCCAGCTCGCCGGCATCACCGTGCCCGCCGATGCCACCATCCTCTGCGCCGAAATTCACGGCGTGGGCAAGGAGCATCCCCTATCGGCCGAGAAGCTTTCGCCGGTGCTCGCGCTGCTCTTCACGCCGTGTTTTGACACTGCTCTGGATGCGTGCGAGGCGATTCTCCAGTTTGGCGGCCTCGGCCATACCAGCGTGATTCACGCGCTGGACGAGGCGCAGGTGCGCCGCTTCGGCCTGCGCATGCCGTCATTCCGTGTGCTGGTCAATACCGGTTCGCCGCAGGGTTCAGTCGGGATCACGACGGCGTTGCCGCCCGCGATGACGCTGGGGTGCGGCGCGATGGCGGGCAACATCACCAGCGACAACATCGGTCCGCTGCACCTGGTCAACATCAAGCGGATTGCCTGGGCCGTTCGAAGCCCGGAAGAAGCGATGCCGCCTGCGCCGGTGAGCGTCAGCGTGGACAAGACGGCGTTGATTGCCGCTGTGGAGCGCCACCTGGCCGAGCGCGGCATCCATATCAGCCCTGCGACGATGGCGCAGTCTGCCGCGGCTGTATCGGCGGCCGCACCGGCCTGCGGCTGCGGTCCGAAGGCGGCGGCCGCCCAGCCGGCCACTGCGCCGGAGATCGCCGCGTTCGTCTGCGAGGACGACGTGCGCGCCGCGATTCAGATGAAGAAGAAGATATTCATTGGCCCCCGGACCATCGTCACGCCCGCGGCGAGAGACCTCGCCGCGCCCGATGGAATTCTGGTGATGGCCGAGCGATAGAAGCCACGGAGACGTGCCCCATGAAACCCAACCTAGATGCTCTGTCCGAAGAGATCCTGCAGTACCTGCGGAGTGAGAACCTGATCGTGTACCGCTCAATGAGCCGCACTGCGGAATCGATGCGGTTTATTGACTGGGACACGGAAACCGAGCCCGATTTCCGGCGTTTTCTGGACTGCGCCGCCAGCCTCGGCGTGCGGCTGATCCATTTCCACACCCGTGACTTTCAGGCCCATCACCGGGAGGAAGCCATGGCGATGCTCGAAGACATGGGTCTGGCGCGCGACGCCAAGCGCGAGATGGAACGCCGCATCCGGGAACTGGCCATGTATGAGGGATTTGTCTGCGCCGTGGAATTGACGTTTGACTACGAAAACCGCATCTATCTTTATGAAGTCCAGACCGACTGGTATGAGGAGTGGCTGGACATTCTGGACGATCTGGAGATTGAGTCCGACGAAGACCCCGGCGAGGCCCCGGGTTTCGGCGGTCTCTACTCCAACAACTGAGCGAGATGCTGCCTCTGGCCCGCTGGACCCTCGCTGTAGTTGATCCATCCGAAGCCGCGGCGCTGGCCGCCCGATGCGGTCTCCAAGGCCCCGCCGCGCGGGTCCTGTGGTCGCGCGGGTTCAGGACGCCACAGGCCGTGGAGCACTTCCTGCACCCGCGCCTGACGGACCTGTTTGACCCGTTTCTCCTGACCGGCATGGAGGCGGCCGTCACCCGGATCCGCAGCGCTGTGGCGCGCAAGGAACGAATCATGGTGTACGGCGACTACGACGTGGATGGCGTCTCCAGCGTCGTCATTCTCACCAAGATGTTGGAGTTGCTGGGCCATCAGGCGACGTTTCACGTGCCAGACCGGCTCAAGGACGGCTACGGCATGCTGAAGACCGTCGTCGAGCAGGCGGCGCGGGACGGCATCACGCTGATTATCAGCGTCGACACGGGTATCCGCGCCATCGACACGGTCAAGGCCGCCCGCCAGGTGGGCGTCGACGTCATCATCACCGACCATCACATGCCGGAGGAAGAGCTGCCCCCGGCCGTCGCGATTCTCAATCCCAACCAGCCGGGCTGCGCCTATCCGAACAAGAATCTCTGCGGCGCCGGTGTCACGTTCAAGCTGATCCAGGCGCTGATGGACCGCGAGAACTGGTCGCCGGACCGGCTGGTCCGCTATTCGGACTCCTTCCTGGTGATGGTGGCCATTGCCACTGTGGCAGACGTGGTGCCGCTGACCGGCGAAAATCGCGTGATCGTCAAGCGTGGCCTGGAAGGGCTGGTGAAGACGCGGAATCCGGGCCTGCGCGCTCTGCTGCAGTCCAGCGGCGCCGACATGAGCGGGCCTCTGTCGGCCACCGACGTCGGCTTCCGCGTGTCTCCGCGCATCAACGCAGCCGGGCGGATGGATCACGCGCGCGACGTGATCGAGCTGTTCCTGACCAACGACGAGAAGCGGGCCAGCGAGATCGCGCAGCGGCTGGACGAACTCAACCTTGAGCGTCAGCGCACGGGCGAGGCGATCGTCAAGGCCATTCTGGACGAGTGCGGTCCGGAGGGGCCTGGGCCGGATCGCGCCGGGCTGGTGTTCTACTCGCCGGACTGGCATCGCGGCGTCGTGGGCATTGTCGCCAATCGCGTGGTGGAGGTGTATCACCGCCCGGCCATCGTGCTTGGGCGGGACGAAAATACGGGTATGGCGCAGGGCTCCGGCCGGTCCATTCCGGGCTTTCATCTGCTGGACGCCCTGGGCGCCATCGGGGACGTGTTTGTGCGCTTCGGCGGCCACCGTCAGGCCGTGGGCGTGACCCTGGAGACCGATCGCGTGGACGAGCTCCGGCAACGCTTCAACGACTACGCCCGCCAAGCCCTGACCGACGAGGACATGGCGCCGGAACGGGCGCTGGACGCCGAACTGGCGCTGGACGAACTCACAGACCGGGCGGCGGACGAGATTCTCCACCTGGCTCCGTTTGGGCTGGGGAACCGGGCGCCCCTGTTCCTTGTGCGGAATGTGGAGATCCGGCAGAGCGCGGAGACGTTCGGTAAGGAGCGCGAGCATGTGCGCGTCCGGCTCCACCAGGGCAACCGCAGCGTGTTTGCGAAGGCCTGGCGTTTTGCCCAGCGGCTGGACGAGCTGCGGCCCGGCGCGTGCGTCGATGTCGCGCTTTCTATCGAGGCCGACTCCTTCAGCGCCAAGCGCGGCTTTGCGCCCTGGGGGGCCACCATTCGAGACATCCGCCCGCCGGCCGCGATACGATAACGGGCGATGCTCTGGAAACTCTCCGGCGGCGCCCGCGGGCTGATCCTGGTGGCGGCGATCGCGTCCATCGGAGTGCTGGTGCCGCGCCGATTCGGATTCCTGTTCCTGGACCCCGCCATCCTGCTGCTCTACTCGGCCGTCGCCGTCATCTTCGCCTCCAATGCCGTCGTGGCCGGTGTGGTTGGCAACAGTGACGAGACGGCCATCCGGCGGCTGGTTGTGGGTGGCGCGCTGTACGGCTGGCTCTGCTGGCTGGCTATCCTGGGCGCCGCCTTCGCCGCTCTTTCCGCCAGTCAGGGCCGGGCTGTCCTTCCGCCGTGGCCGTTGGCCATCGCTCTGGCCGCCTTTGCGCTGAGCGCCGCCTGGCTCGGGGCCTGCTTCGGCGCGTTGACCGGCATTACGGTGACGTCGGTCCAGACGGCGCGCGGCATGACGCGCATGGCGCTGTTCTTCATTCTCCTGCTCTGCATCGTGGTGCCCCGCTTTCTGCCCGGCGCCTGGCAATCGAGCCTGGCGGGCTTGCTATCCAGCGAGGGTCTGGCGCTGCGTCTGCTGCTGGGCAGCCCGGTGTTGGTGCTGGGTGGGTTCGGTCTGCTGCGCAGTGTGCACCGCGCGCTGGCCGATCGGAATGAGCCCCTATCCATTACCTGAGGGCGCATCACGAAATAACCGTGCCAACCGTTTGCTCACGCGCGCGGCTCAGAAGCGGGTTCTGGGCTAACCGCTTGCTCACGCGTGCGGCTCAGAAGCGGGTTCTGGG
>JBBQLF010000414.1:0-4883 GCA_038327695.1 Bryobacterales bacterium | reverse complement strand
ACGCTTAAATCCCCTCTCCCTGATTGAAATCGTCTGTGTCGAACTTCACGCCAAAGCGCTGCATATGTGCCATCACGGCGCGCAACTTGCGTCTTTCGGCCGGGGTAAACGGCGCATCGGAGAACTTCTGGAGCTCCGACTGGCCGGTGGAGGCGGCACCCTCAATCAGGCCCGCGCCCATGGTGAGGTTGGTGATGGTGTCGATGAGGATGAAGCCGCCGGTGGAACGGTTGTCGCGGTAGGAATCGTAGGGCAGGGCCTCGGCCAGTTCCACTTCGACGCGGGCGATTTCGTTGAGCGCGGCGACGCCGTGGAGGCGGACGGGCACGGTGCGCGTGCCGTGTTGCAGCAGATAGCCGCGCCGGCCGTCGAGCGGCGCTTCGTTCATCCAGATGACGGTGGTGGTGAGGCGGGTGGCGGTCTTCGGGGCGGTTGCAGGCAGGGCCAGCAGGTCCCCGCGCGCGATGTCGAGTTCATCTTCCAGTTCGAGCGTGACCGACATGGGCGCATAGGCCACGTCGAGATCGCCGTCAAAGGTGACGATCCGTTTCACGCGGCTGCGCTTGCCGGAAGGCAGCGCGAGCACGGTCTCGCCGGGCCGGATGGCGCCGCTGACAATCTGGCCGGCATAGCCGCGGAAATCCAGGTGCGGCCGGATCACCAATTGGACCGGGAAGCGGAATGGCAGGGCCGAGGCCAGGGCCGGCGGGGCGGCGGTTTCGAGCAACTCCAGGAGGCTGGGCCCTGTGTACCAGGGCGTGCGCGGCGAGCGGGCCACGACGTTGTCGCCGTCCAGGGCACTGATGGGCAGGAAGTCCACGTGGCCGCAGTCGAGTTCCGCCAACAGCGGGCCGGCCTGGGCCTGGATCTCGTCGAAGACTTCCTGGCTGAAGTCCACGAGGTCCATTTTGTTGACGGTGAAGACGAGGCGCTTCACACCCAGGAGCGCGGCGATGCGGGCATGGCGGCGGCTCTGCTCCAGAACGCCCTTGCGCGCGTCGAGTAGGATAATGGCCAGATCGCACGTGGACGCGCCGGTGGCCATGTTGCGCGTGTACTGCTCGTGGCCGGGCGTATCGGCGACGATGAACTGGCGGCGGGGCGTGGAGAAGTAGCGGTAAGCGACGTCAATGGTGATGCCTTGCTCGCGCTCGGCGCGGAGGCCGTCGGTGAGCAGAGAGAGGTCAAAGCCGCGGCTGGCGCGGTTCACCTTGCTTTTGCGCACCTCTTCCATGTGGTCGTCCCAGACGGTCTTGGTGTCGTAGAGGAGGCGGCCGATGAGCGTGCTTTTGCCGTCGTCGACACTGCCGGCGGTGGAAATGCGCAGGAGGGGCAGCAGGCTCATCTAGAAATACCCTTCGCGCTTCTTGAGTTCCATGGAGCCTTCCTGATCGTGATCGATGACGCGGTTTTCGCGTTCGCTGCGCTTGAAGGCGGTGAGTTCGTCGATGACCTTGGAGATGGTGTCTGCCTCGCTGCGAATGGCCCCGCTGCAGGGCGTGCAGCCGAGGCTGCGCATGCGGCAGATCACCGTTTGGGGCACTTCGCCGGGCAGGGGCTTGACGTTGGTTTCCATAGGGATCAAGGTAGCGCCGCGAACCAGCACCTGGCGCGGCATGGCGTAGTAGAGAGAGACGATGGGGATGGCCTCCGATTCGATGTAGCGCCAGACGTCCATCTCCGTCCAATTCGAAAGCGGAAAGACCCGGATGCTCTCACCCGGGTCCACTTTGCCGTTGTAGAGACTCCAGAGCTCCGGCCGTTGGTTGCGCGGATCCCAGCGCCCTTCCTTGTCGCGGAAGCTGAAGACCCGCTCTTTGGCGCGGGATTTCTCTTCGTCGCGGCGGGCGCCGCCGAGGGCGGCGTCGTAGCCGCCGGCCTTGAGGGCGTCCACCAGGGCGCGGGTGCGGAGCTGATGGCAGCACTTCGCCGTGCCCAGATCATAGGGATTGGTCCCTTCGGCGATGGCGTCGCCGTTGGTGTAGACCCGCAACTCCGCCCCGATTTCCCTGGTGAAACGGTCCCGGAATTCGATCATCTCCGGATACTCGTACGTCGTGTCTATGTGTAACAAGGGGAACGGGATACGCCCCGGATGGAAGGCCTTCCGCGCGAGATGGACGAGCACGGAGCTGTCCTTGCCGATGGAGTAGAGCAGGACGGGCTTACGGAACTGGGCCGCCGTCTCGCGGAGGATGTGGAGGCTCTCGGCCTCCAGGGCCCGCAAATGGGATAGGGCTGGGTAAGTCATTCCTGTTTACCCAGTATACTATCAATTACCCCTATCTACAGCATAGATACAGGGATTGTGCCGGGCAGGATCAGAAGCGTAGCCGCAGGCCGAACTGAATCTGGCGGGGCAGGTTGACCTGGGAGAGCCGGATGCGGCCGAAGTCGGCCGAGGTGACGGTGGTATTGGGCCCGCCAAAAATCACCGAGTTGGTCGAGTTGAAGAGTTCCGTGCGGAAGTCCAGGCCGACGCGTTCGGTGAAGGCGAAGCGCTTTTCGATGAGAGCGTCCCAGCCGAAATTGGAGGGACTGCGGACATCGGGCAAGGTGCGGGAGGCGGTGCCGAAGGTGAACTGAGGAGCGCGGGCGAAGGCGGCGGGGTTGAAGTAGAGAGCGCCGTCGGTGTAGTCACGGGTGTCGATGGACGCTTTCTGTCCGGTGGCGTTGGGCCGCTGGCTGCCGCCGAAGGAGTTGGAGTCGTTGGGCCCGCTGACGCTGATGGGCAGCCCATTGTCCCAATTGATGAAGGTGCCGATGGCCCAGCCGCCCAACAGACGCGCTTGCCAGCCGTGGCTGAGGTATTTCCGGCCGAGGCCGAAGGGGATATCGTAGCGGAAGCTCAAGCGGGCCACATCGGGGATGTGCTGGTAGCTGAGGGAGCGGTCGCAGGGGAAGCAGTTGCTGCTGGTGAAGCCGGTGGAGCCGAGGAAGCCGCCGAAGTCGCCGGTGTTGTCGATGGTCTTGCTTTTGGTGTAGGCGAAGAGGACGGCGAGGCCGCTGGAGTAGCGGCGTTCGACGCGGAGTTGCATGCCGTGGTAGGAGGAGTGGCCGGCAGGCACCTGATTGCCGCTCATGCCGGTGAAGTGGGGATAGGGGCGGAGCAACTGTCCGCGCTGGACGGTGGAGCGGCTCAACGTGGAGGAGGGATCGGTAATGTAGCCGAAGAACGGATTGCTGACAGTGGAGTTCAGGGCGGTTCCGAGCGAGAGTAGATCGTTGGGGAGCTGGTTGTATTGGACGCCGCTTGGCAGGGCGACGGCGGAGGTGCCGGCGTAGCCGATGTCGACGACGAGCGACCAGGGGAGCTGGCGCTGGAGATCGAGCGACCACTGGGACTGATAGGGGAGGCGCTGTTGACGGATGGGGCCGCTGATACCGAGGCCGACCGAGGTCATCAATCCTGGCGCATTGCCTTCAGGCTTGAGGATGCCCTGCGGGAACGGATTGGTGAGCGCGTAGGTAGGGGTGACGCCATTGGGCTGGGTGGTGAGCGCGCTGGTGGTGCGGCTGAAGCCTTGTGAGCCGTCGGTATTGGGGACCAGCGGATGGTGGAAGATGCCGAAGCCACTTCGCACCACGGTCTTAGTGTTCACCTGCCAGGCCAGGCCGATGCGTGGATCCCAATTGTCCGTGTCGGCTAGCTGTGTGCGGTTGCCCACGCCGTTGACACCAACGAAGCCGATGCCGCCCTTCAGGTTGCCGTAGCCGGGCACGGTCTTGGCCAGTGGATTGGGCGAGTCCAGGTCCAGGAAGACGTACTCGTTGTTGACCTCGGAGCGCGGCAGTTCGAGGTTGTAGCGGATGCCGTAGGTGAGGCTGAGCCGGGTGTTGAGGCGCCACTCATCCTGGACGTAGAAGGCGTAGTAGGGATGCCGGTGATCTTCCAATGGCCTCAGCGTGTAGCTGATGCCGGAGGCGGCGTTGAGGAAGAGGTCAGCCAGCCCGTGCCCGGTTCCAGCGGTGGCTGCCTGCGGATTGGGGCCGCCGGTGAACGTGCCGCTGGCGGTGACGCCGAGAGGTGAGCTCTGATCGATAATGACGGGGAACCAGCGCCAGTCAAAGCCCGCTTTGATGGTATGGGAGCCGCGCAGGATGGTGACGTTGGCGTTGTATTGCCAGGTGCGGGAGCGCACGGCGTTGTACCCGGTGCCGGTGACGCCGACCTGCGTGAGGCGGCCAATGG
Organism: Bryobacterales bacterium; assembly: GCA_038327695.1. GTDB lineage: Bacteria > Acidobacteriota > Terriglobia > Bryobacterales > Bryobacteraceae > Paludibaculum. Next base: position 691 of record JBBQLF010000414.1, on the reverse strand, counting down.
AGGTGGTGGGGAAGTACTTCACGCGCTGGCCGTCCACGGCGCTGGCTGGCAGGCCGAGGGTGGTCTGATCGAAGCCAATCGAAAGCGGCGTGCGATTGGTCTCGCTCTGCGCCATGGAGAAGTGATGCTGGAAGATGGTGCCCGCACTGACGGACCAGGTGTGGTTGCCCACCCAATTGATGCCGGGGATGCGATTGGGGGTCTCCACGGGTGAGGCGAAGTTGCCGTAGACCAGCGGCTGGGCGTTGATGTTGCGGAACCAGTTCCAGCGGAAGAAGACGGAGTGGTTTTGGGAGACCTGGTGATCGACGCGAAAGTCGTAGCGGTCAGAATCCAGGGCGTTGGCGGACGAGATGAAGTAGTTATTCGTGTTGCTCAGTCCCTGGCCGGCCTGGTTGGCGGCCGGATAGTAGCCGAGGATGTTTTTGGCATAGGTGCCGAGCAGGGCGGAGGGGACGGCGTTGCCGGGGAAGAGGTCGCGGATGTAGCGGGTGGTGCCGGCTGGGCGGTTGGGATCGAGTTGGGTGGTGCGGGGATCGTAGATGCGGATGAGGTTGCCGTTGGCTTCCAGCGAGCGGGAGAAATCGCCGCGGCGCTCGAGGTCCGATGGCACGGTGCCGGTATAGGCGTTCAAGCTGCGTTCGCGGAGGCCTTCGTAGGCGAAGAAGAAGAAGCTGCGGCTGTGGCCGTT
>JBBQLF010000413.1:0-4896 GCA_038327695.1 Bryobacterales bacterium | reverse complement strand
GCTGGTCATCCCTGGCCACTTGGGGATAGAAGCCCCGGAGCAGGCGGCCCCAGTCCAGCGGGGCGGCTTTCACGGCGTGCCCGGGTTCGGGCCGGTCCCAGGGCAGAGGCCGGTCCGGTTCCCCATCCAACTCCCGCTGCGTGAAGGGAAACAGCCGCAGGATGGCAGTGCGCCCGGCGAGCGTCTCGGCCACGTGCTTCGACAGCAGGATGTTATTCGAGCCTGACAGGATGAACTGCGCCGGCTCAGACCGGTGATCGTCCACGTGCTCGCGGATGTAGGACATCAACTCCGGCGAAGCCTGGATCTCATCGAAGATCACCGGCGGCGGGTAGGTTCGGAAAAAGCCCCGTGGATCGGCCAGAATCGTCTGCCGGACGTCGGGCCGGTCCACGGAAACATAGCGGTAGTCCCGCTGGAAAAACTGCTTCAGCAGCGTGGTCTTGCCTGCCTGCCGGGGGCCGGTGAGCGTGATTGCAGGGAACTGCTAAGCCGCCGATCGAAGCAGGTCCGCCAGGTCCCGGCGCAGGTAGTGAGGGCGCGGAAGCGTCATGCTATGCAATATTGCATTTTACATGCAAAGTTGCAACTACTGATGTTATCCACACTCAAATCAATCACTTGCCTGCTGGAAAACTGCCCATCTACGCCTTCCGTTCCAGCAGATGGACGCACTTTTCCAGCCTCGACTCCCCGCCATCGTTCACCGCAAACTGGAACGAGGCCATATAGCCGCGGCTGACGCGTCCGCTCCACAGCGACGCTCCGGCGTAGACGCCGTCCTTGCGCAGCGCGTAGAAATTGATGTCGAACTGATTCAGCTTCTTCTCGTCATTGTTGTAGTTCCGCGCGATCCGTTTCAGGGCGTCCAGCGCCGCCTCGCGCGGGTGCATGCCGTGCCGCATATTCTCGACGATGGTGTGCGCGCCCGCCATGCGGATGTTCTCCTCGCCCCGCCCGGTAGAGCCCGCCGCGCCCACTTCCTGATCGACATAGAGGCCCGCGCCGATGATGGGCGAATCGCCCACGCGCCCGGCGATCTTCCAGGCCAGCCCGCTGGTCGTCGTCGTTCCGCTCATCTCGCCCTTGCCGTTCAGCGCCAGGCAATTGATGGTGCCGGTGGTGGGGTGGCGCGCCATCTCCAACGCCCAGGCGATCATCTCGTCATCGGCATCCGGGAAGATCTGGCGCAGCGCCGCCGCCGGCTTCTTATCGGGCGCGTCGAGGCCGTCGGTCCAGTTATTGCGGCCCTCGCCGTCGCGCATGGACTGCTTCCAGGCCATCCACGCCATGCGCGTCCGCTCGGTGAGCAGATTGATCTCCGGGATCCCCCAGGCGCGGGCAAAGCGCGCGGCCCCTTCGCCGACGATCATCACATGGTCGCTCTGCTCCATGACGAGCTTTGCCAGCCGCGCCACGTTCTTGATGCCGCGCACGCTGGCCACCGCGCCGGCGCGCCGCGTGGGCCCGTGCATCACGCTGGCATCCAGTTCCACGATGCCGTCTTCATTCGGTAGCCCGCCGTAGCCGACCGAGGTGTCGTTTGGATCGTCCTCCACCAGGGTTACGCCCTGCACCACGGCCTCCAGCGTATCGCCACCGGCCTTCAACACATCCATCGCCTTCCTGCAGGCGTTGCGCCCGTTGGCGCTGGAGATGACGATATTCTTCGGTGTACCTTGCATGGCCTGGGCGGCCATGGGAGCGGCGGCGGTGGACAAGAGCCAGTCACGTCTGCGCATGGGCGGATCTCCTCGGGTTCGCTAAACTAGAAACAATCAGTGTAACTCGCCCGCTCTCCGGGACAACCATCATGCAAGAAATCATCACACCGGGCGGTGCCCTGCGCGGCAAGCTTCAACTGCCGGGCGATAAGTCCATCTCCCACCGTTACGGCATGCTCGCCTCCATCGCGGAAGGCACCACGGTGATCCGCAACTACTCCTCCGGCGCCGACTGCCACTCCACGCTCGGCTGCGTCCGCGCGCTGGGCATTGGCGTGGACGTGGACGGCCGCGAGGTGAAGGTACACGGCCGCGGTCTGCGCGGCTACACCGCGCCCGCCGGCGATCTCGATGCCGGCAACTCCGGCTCCACCATCCGCATGCTCTCCGGCCTGCTGGCCGGCCAGCATTTCCGCAGCCGGCTCATCGGCGACGCGAGCCTCTCCCAGCGTCCCATGCAACGCATCATGGCTCCGCTCGCGCAGATGGGCGCCCGGCTCACCGCGCGCGACGGCAAGTTTCCGCCGCTGGAGATTGAGGGCGGTCCGCTACAGCCCATCGACTACTCGATGCCGGTCGCGAGTGCCCAGGTCAAAAGCTGCGTTCTGCTGGCCGGCCTGCTGGCCGAAGGCGTCACCACCGTGCGCGAGCCCGCCACCACGCGCGATCACACGGAGGTGGCGTTGCGCGAATTCGGCGTGGAACTGGAATCCGGCCCCGGCTGGGCCAGGGTCACCGGCCCGGCCCGCCTGGAAGCGCGCGAGTTGACCGTGCCGGGCGACCTCAGCTCCGCCGCCTTCTTCCTGGTGGCGGCCGCCATTGTCCCCGGCTCCGAACTCATCCTGGAAGGCGTGGGCCTGAACCCGACCCGCGCCACGCTGATCGATTTCCTCGTCTCGGCCGGCGCCGACGTCCAGGTGCTCGCCAGCAGCATCCGGAACGGCGAGCCGGTGGGCACCCTGCTGGTTCGCGGCTCCAGCCTGAAAGGCGGCCTCATTGAGAAGCAATGGGCGGCTGCGCTCATCGATGAGATCCCCGTGCTGGCCATCCTCGGCGCGGTCAGCGAGCAGGGCCTCACCGTCCGCGACGCCGCCGAACTCCGCATCAAGGAGACAGACCGCATTGAGACCGTCGCCGCCAACCTCCGCCGGCTCGGCGTCGTGATTGAGACGGCGCCGGACGGATTCCAGATCCCGGGCCGCCAGACGTTCCATGCCGGCTCGGTCCACAGCCGGGGCGACCACCGCATCGCCATGGCCTTCGCTGTGGCGGCTTTGCGCGCTGATGGTCCGGTACTGATCGAGGAGTCTGAGGCGGCTTCCGTCTCTTTCCCCGAGTTTTGGGCTACACTGCGAGGGATCGTTGGGTAAGGAACGCGCCAGTTGACCAAGAACAACCTCAACAACGACCTCACCCTGGCCGGCCTGGTCCACGACCTCGCCAACGTCTTCGAAACCATCTCGGAGGCTTCCGAACTGGTCTCGGCCGATCCGCGCTGGACCCCCGTGGCCGAAGCCATTCTGCGGAGTGTGGAGAGCGGCCGGCGGATCGTCGGCTGCTACGCCGGCATCAACCGCTCCGGCGCCGATCTCGACGAAGTGGTCGAGCGCGCCGCCACGTTTCTCAAAGACTTTCTCGTCCATCTGCCCGGCGTACGCGTGCGTCTGATCCGCCGCATCCCGCCTGGACTGCGGCTCGGCGGCGAGCCCAACGATTGGGAGCGCGTCTTCGTCAACCTGTTCCTGAACGCCGCCCAGGCGATGAGGGAGAGCGGTGGCGGCGACGTGGAGATCAGCGCCAAGATCAACGGGGCCATGGCCGAGATCCACATTCAGGATAACGGCCCCGGGATTCCGGAAGCGATTCTCCCGCACATTTTCAAGGCTCGTTTTTCCACCCGCAACCGCCACATGGGCCTGGGGCTGCACATCGTCCACTCCATCGTGGAGGACAACGAGGGCTCCGTCCGCGCCGGCAACCGGACAGACCGGCCCGGCGCCATTTTCAATCTCTCCGCGCCGCTGATCGTCACCGAGCCGGCGGAGTAAGGGGCAGCGCGGCGAAATACTCTCGCAGCAGGCGGTGGACGAAGATGTAGCCGCCGCCCACTTGGCGTAAGAAGAGCAGGTCTTTGGCCTGGGCGAGGAACGGGACGTAGCGGAGGGGCGCGCACCCACCCAGCCAGAGGACCATGCGCAAAACAAAGTGCTTTGAGGCAAACAAGCCGCCGCAGAACATACCGAAACCCAACCCGAAGATCAGGCCGAAAATCAGCGCGCCAAACCATCCGCCGAGCGGCTGGAATAGCAACCCGCCGATCGATCCCACGATCAGCCCGGCAATCAGCGCGATCCTGATGGAACGATGGGTCCCTTCATTGGCAGACGACCGGGCCTCTGGTGCTGCCTCCCGCGACAATGCCTGAATCAACCCGCCGGTCAATCCGCCGAGCAATCCGCCGGCCAGCCAAAGGCCTATCCGGCCGCTCAGATCTTGCGAGTGCCCGCTGCCGGCCAGTCCACCCGCCAAGGAAGCCCACGCGTCCGCCATCCCGTAAAACATCTCGCCGCCCAGTCCCCCAATCAACGCGCCGCCCAACCCGCCAAGCAGAGCTTTGCGCTTCCTCATGGGGTCATCGGTCAAACGGAATCCGACCTGATCCAGCGGCCTGAGTTTGGCAACATCGGCGATCATGCCGGCGCTCAACCCGGCGACCAACCCTCCGGTCAGCCCACCGATCAACCCACCGATCAACCCGAAGATCAGCCCGGTGATGGCGAACACGCCCGCGCGCGCCATCCACCGCTGTGCCCGCGTCGGCAACCATCCGAAGTCCAGGCTCTCCAGATAGAAGATGGTCTGGTTGTTCCGGGCCAACATGCTCGCCAACGAAGACATCCACCGCGTCGTTTGGTCCTGGCCATACACGCTCTCGCTGCCTCGCCGGCGGAACATCGTCTGAACGAACTGCGCGAACAGCTGCCGCTGCCGCTGCTCCAGGCTCAGGCCCAGCGCGGCGGCGGGCGGCGCGTCCCGATAGGCCAGCATGGCCACCCATAACATGAGCGGCGTCTCCAGAAGCTCCGCAAACGACAGATCGTCTGCCACCGCGGCGCGCAGGGCCCGCAGCGGCTCGCCCACGCGCTCCATGTAGCCCTGAACCTGGCTGCGG
>JBBQLF010000412.1:0-4896 GCA_038327695.1 Bryobacterales bacterium | reverse complement strand
CCACTTCAAAACCGGTGGTGCCGTTCCAGACCTGGCCGGTGACGGCGGCGGGCCCGGAGCTGGCGCCGTTGGGGACCTTGACGATGGTGGGAGCGGCCGCGGGGAAGGGTTCGCCGGCCGTGTTGTAGACGGTGGTGGTGCCGGTGCCGGCGTTGGAGATCCAGAAGGGACCGGTGGCGGACATGGAGAGGCCCCAGGGGTTCTTGAGATTGGGGTCCACGCGATCAGCCCAGCCGGGGATATCGGCCACCAGGTGGCGGACGGAGTAGGCGGTGGGCGGCACCACCAGGGCGGGCGGGCCGCCGGCCTCTGTGACGCTGAGGCTGGAGGTATAGACGGAATCCCCCTGATTGTTGGCGTTGTTGTTGGCGGCGTTGCCGGCGACGTAGAAGGTGACGGGGCCGGAGCCGGCGGCGGGGGCGGTCCAATCGAATTCGAAGTCCACGCCGCCGGTGGTGCCGGCGCGGGTGCCGGCGACGATCTGCTCAATGAACTGAACGGGGGCATCGGCCGGGCAGGGCTTGGCGGCGTTGTTCTCGCAGAGGGTTCTGGTGTTGCCGTCGACGACGGTGAGATCGCCGGCTTGTCCCTTTTCCAGGTTGGAGGCAAGGCGGGCCGTGAACTGGAAGCCCCAGCGCTGTTGATCCGGATCGCGCAGTTCGACCTTCATCCGGTAAGTGGCGCCGCCCTTATATTGGAGCGGGCCCGGATAGACGATCTTGACGGAGCCTTTGCCGGAGTTCAGGGTGCCGGTGTGGCAAGCGGTGCAGGCCGCCTGGTTGTCGCCCGGAGCGCCGGTATAACGGGAATTCGGGCCGTTGCTGCGGGCAACGGCGATTCCGGTGGTGGTCAGAAGAGCCAGCAGGCTCCATCCCAGTTTACGAGTCATCAGTATCCTCCCAGTGGATCTCTTGGGGTTAGATGACTGATGGGCGAATAGGGAACAGGAATATTCCTGGCGGAGGCGCGGCTAGACTTCCAGCTTCCAGGGGCTACGGTAGTTGGCCTTGAGCATGGGCCGGACCGATTCCTGCTTGACGGTCCAGGCCTTCTCATCCCAATCCAGCCGCAACTTGCTGCGCATGGAGAGGTTGGCGAGGATGCAGGCGGTGGATGAGCGGACGCAGGTCTCGATCTCGCTCTGCGGTTTGGCGCGGGTGCGGATGCATTCAATCCAGTTCTGCCAGTGGGGCACGTTCATGGAACTCATCTCAGCGTTTTTCTCAAAGGTCTGCGCTTGGACCTTCGATTTTGGATTGGGGATGAGCCAGCAGCCGCGGCGGTAGACGATGAGCGAGGCCTCCGAACCGTGAATGACCGTGGCCGCGCCGTGATCGCCGAACATGGGCAGGGGGTTGGCGGTGCGGCTCTCATAGGTGGCGAGGAAGTTGGGATACTCAAACGTCGCCATCATGGTATCCGGCGTGTCGCGGTTGTCGGTGACGTAATATTTACTGCCCATGGCCGACACTGAGTGGGGCATGGCGTCATCGAAGCACTGGTGGAGGGGATCGATGAGGTGGACGCCCCAGTCCGTCATGGCGCCGCCGGCGTAGTCCCAGAAGTAGCGGAAGGTGGGGAAGGACGCCTTGGTGACGCCCCAGCGGTTTTCGTTAAACGGGACCTTGGGCGCCGGGCCGAGCCACATTTCCCAATCGAGGCCGGCGGGGACGGGGCCGTCTTCGGGGTTGCCCCAGCCTTTCTTCGGCGCCAGCCCGGTTTGATAGGCGTGGCAGAAGGTGATCTCACCGAGAATGCCGCTCTTGACCAATTCGGCGGCCTTCTTGAAGTAGCCGCCGGAACGCTGCATGGTGCCGGCCTGGACCACGCGCTGGTACTTGCGGGCGGCCTGGACCATCTTCTGGCCCTCTTCGACGTAGACGCAGGACGGCTTCTCGACGTAGACGTCTTTGCCGGCCTTGCAGGCCTCGACGGTCATATAGGCGTGCCAGTGGTCCGGGGTGGAGATGCAGACTGCGTCAATGGACTTGTCGGCCAGGATCTGGCGGAAGTCGGTGACGATTTTGGGCTGGAAGCCGGCGCGGCGGGCCACGGCCTCGGCCTTTTCCAGCTTGGGCTGGTAGACGTCGCAGAGCGCGGCCGGCACGATGTCCGGGACCTTCAACGAGTAGCCCAGATTGCCGGAGCCCATGGCGCCGAGGCCGATGAAGCCGACGGCTACCTTGTCATTGGCGCCGCGGACGTTGCCGGTGAAGAGCGAGGTGGTGAAGGCGGCCCCGGCTCCGGTTACGAAATCTCTGCGATCCATGGTTTGACTCCTTGGGAATGCGAAGAGACATTATACGCCCGCGGGGCCGGGGCTAGTTGACGCAGGGTTGGCCGGCGCCGTGGACTTTGAGATCGATGTCCATGAAGCAGCGGCCCCACAAGAGCGTATCCTTGCGGCCGGAGTTGCTGCAGAGCAGATAGAGCCGGCCGACGAGATCGGCCGATTCGGGGGATTCCAGGCCCTTGGTGAAATCGAGCGAGATCCAGGGGGCGCCGATGCCCTGGGCGGTTGGGCCGAGCATCTCGTCGACGAGGGAGAAGATCTGGCGCCGGGCTTCGGCGGACTCCTCCTGCTGACCGGTGGATTCCAGGGCGGCCGAGACCTTCACCCAGGTGAGGATGCAATGGAACCGGAGCGCGCGGGTGTCTTCTTCGCGGAACGCGGGGAAGCGATCCACGACTTCAAAGGCGCGCGTGAAGGCGGCGTTGGCGCCCTCGTTATCGCCGTTCTCTAGGGCTTGGTCACTGTCCCGCCAGCACTGTTGAATCTGGCCGGCGCACTGCTTCATTTCCTGCGTCATGCTGTACCCGGTTTCCGCACTCAGCGCAACCACTATATGCTGTAGGCGAGCGTTTGTGAAGCGCGGGGGAAGGAAAATTATGGCTACGCCAGTTTGGATGAAGTGGGCCGCGGCGGCGATTTGTTGCGCGGGGCTATCGGCGGAGGAGGGCAAATGGACGCCGCGGCAGGTGCTGGAGCTGGATCCGGCGTGGTTGCGGCAGCAGGGGCTCCAGTTGCCGGCGGCGCGGCTGTGGGATCCGCAGCGCGGCACGGGACTGCTGGCGGCGGCGGTGAGCCTGGGCGGCTGCTCGGCCGGATTTGTATCGGCCAGCGGGCTGATCCTGACCAACCACCACTGCCTGTTCGGGGTGCTGCAGGAGCACAGCCGGCCGCAACGCGACCTGATCACGAATGGGTTTCTGGCGCGCACGCCGGCCGAGGAACTGCCGGGCAAGACGACGCGTGTCACTGTGCCGCGGAAGTTCACCGACGTGACGAAACAGGTGGAGGCGGCTGTTCAGCCCGGCGGCGGCGACCTGGCGCGGAATGCGGCGATCGACGCCAAGCAGAAGACGCTGGTGGCGGAGTGCGAGAAGACGGCGGGGGCGCGATGCCGCGTGGCCGTCTTTGAGGGCGGCCTGGAATACGTGCTGATCTAGAGTCTGGAGTTGAGCGATATCCGGCTGGTGTATGCGCCGCCGCGGGCGATCGGCGAGTATGGCGGCGAGGTGGACAACTGGATGTGGCCGCGGCATACGGGGGATTTCGCGATGGCGCGCGCCTACCAGAACGGCAAGCCGTACGTGCCGGAGTTCTACTTCCCGATTTCGCAGGCGGGCGTGAAGCCCGGCGATTTCGTGATGGTGCTGGGCTATCCGGGGCGGACGGTGCGGTCCTTGACCGCAGACGAGATGGCAGACCAACGTGACTACTACTACGCGCCGCGGACGACGGTGTACGGCGAGTGGATCCGGCTGATGGAGAAGGCCACGGAGGGCAGGCCGGCCGGGCAGATCGCGGTGGCGGCGACGCTGAAGAGCCTGGCCAACGCGTCGAAGAACGGCCAGGGGCAACTGGCCGGGCTGAAGCGGGGGCGGACGATTGAGAAACAGAAGGCGCACGAGGACCTGGTGATGAGCTGGGCCGCCGGGCGGGCGGAGTTCGCCGGGGCGGTGGAGGCGAAACGGGAGTTGGACCGGCGCGCCGCCGTGCGCCGCAAGACGGCGATGCGGGACTTTCTCTTCCAGGCGATCGGGAACGGGCCGCTGGCGCTGAAGCACGCCACGACGCTGGTGCGGCTGGCGGCGGAACGCACCAAGCCCAACATGGAGCGCGAAACCGACTATATGGATCGCGAGCTGCCGCGCCTGCGGGACCGCCTGGAGCGGGATGAGAAGAGCTTCTATCAGAAGGCCGACGAAGCGGTCTTCGGCGACTGGCTGAAGAGGATTCGCGAGCAGGGCGCCGCGCCGGCGGCGGGCTTTTCCGTTGCGGAGGCTTACGCGCGGACCAAGGTGACGGAGCTGCGCGAACGGCTCAAGATGTTTGAGGAGACGGAGGCGCAGTTGCGGGCGCGGCATGACCCGATGGTGGATTTCGCCTTCGCGCTGGAGCCGGAGTTGCGGGCGTCCCAGAAGGCCAACAAGACGCACGACGGGGCGGTGGCGCGGCTTCGCCCGGCGTGGCGGAAGGCCGTGATCGCGCAAGCGGGCAAACCTGTGGCGCCGGATGCGAACTCGACGCTGCGGGTCAGCTTCGCGCATGTGAAGGGGTACGCGCCGCGCGACGGAGTGATCTACACGCCGCAGACCACACTGGCGGGGATGCTGGACAAGCACACGGGCGAGGAGCCGTTCGCCGTGCCGGGGCCGGTACTCAATGCCGCCGCCGGCATTGATGCGGCCGCGATGCCGCTCAACTTTCTGGCTGACGCCGATACGACGGGCGGCAACTCCGGCAGCCCGGTGGTCAATGGGCGCGGCGAGTTGGTGGGGTTGAACTTCGACCGCGTTTGGGAAAACGTGGCCAACGATTTCGGCTATAACCCGGAGGTGGCGCGCAACGTGAACGTGGACGTGCGGTTCCTGCTGTGGCTGCTGCGGGAC
>JBBQLF010000411.1:0-4913 GCA_038327695.1 Bryobacterales bacterium | reverse complement strand
GGCTCTGACAGGCTATCAGATAGAGCCCTGCATGCGCTTTTCTCTCCTGCTCGCGATCCTGGCCGTCTGCCTCGCCGCCGCTGACTTCCGGCCCCCGGCCGGCACCCGCACCGCCGCCCGCCGCCCCGGCGCGGAATCCGTCCTGCCCGGCGGCCGCATGGTCTCCCCGCTCGGCCGCCAGTTTATCACCGGCGCCGGCGCGTTTGGCTTGGCGCTCAGTCCCGATGGCAAGATCGCCGTTACGGCCAACGGCGGCCCCGGACGCTTCTCTCTCAGCGTGCTCGACATGTCGGCGGAGCCCTGGCAAATGCGCCAGCTGCTCACCAAGACCAAGGACGAGAAAGCCACCTCGGAAGAGGACGACTGGCGCAGTGTCTTCATGGGACTGGCCTTTGCCGAAGAACGCAGGATCTTCGCCTCAGACGGCAACTCCGGCCGCGTCCGCGCCATCAGCCTCCCCGCCGGCAAGACCCACGAACTCTACCACCTCAATCAGGGCCCATACCGCGATAGCTACTCCGGCGATCTCGCCTACGATCCCGCCCGCCATGTCCTCTACGCCGTCGATCAGGCCAACTTCCGCGTCGCCGTCTTCGATACCCGCTCCCGCAAACTCCTCGCCAGCGTCCCCACCGGCCGCCTGCCCTTCAAGATGGCCCTGGCCCCGGATCGCCAGCGCCTCTACGTCACCAACATCGGCATGTTCGAATACAAGCCCATCCCTGGCGCCGATGCCAAGGACGCCGCCCGCACCGGCCTGCCTTTCCCGGCCTTCGGCTTTCCATCGGCCGAGGCCGCCCAGGGCGCTCGCCGCCTCACTGCCGCCGGTGAGGTGGATGTGCCCGGCCTGGGTGATCCCAACGTCGAGCAATCCAACTCGCTCTGCGTCATCGATGTCTCTGAACCATCGGCCGCCAAGGTCGTCAAATTCGTGCGAACCGGCGAGCCCTTCGGCGGCTCCATGCTCGGCGGCTCCAGTCCCTCCGGCGTCGTTGCCACAGCCGGCGCCATCTATGTCTCCAACGGCAACCAGGACTCCATCACCGTCATTGACGCCCTTACCCTGACCCCCCGCACCACCATCCCCCTGCGCATCCCCGGCCTGGAATCGCTGCGCGGCATCCTGCCCGTCGGCCTCTCGCTCGACATCCCCGCCGGCCGCCTGCTGGTGGCCGAGGCTGGCATCAACGCCATCGGCGTCGTCGATCTGGGCTCCCACAAGCTCACAGGCCACATCCCCACCGCCTGGTTCCCCACCGCCGCTTTGGTGGATCGCGGCCAGTTGATCGTCGCCAGCGCCAAGGGCCTCGGCACCGGGCCCAACGCCACCCGCTTCGCGCCCTTGGAAAAGAGCTTCCAGGCCGATCTGCGCCACGGCGCCCTCAGCGTCGGCGGTTCGCCGCTGAACCGTCTCCTGCCCATGCTCACGGATCAGGTCATGACGCTCAACGGCTTCCACCCCAGCAAGGAGAAACCCCGCCAGCTCCCCATTGATATTCGCCACGTCGTGGTCATCGTGAAGGAAAACCGCACCTACGACGAGGTCTTCGGTGACGTCGAATCAGACAGCGTCGGGGAGCTGCGCGGCGCGCCTGAACTGGCCCGCTTTGGCCGCCGCGGCTGGGTCCAGACCGAACCCGGCGCGCTGCGCGGCCGCCTGGAGAAGCGCTTCTACAATCTGACGCCCAACCATCACGCCCTGGCGCAACGCTATGCCTCCAGCGATAACTTCTATGCCGACAGTGAAGTCAGCGTCGACGGCCACCACTGGCTCGTAGGCTCCTATCCCAACGCCTGGACCGAGTCCTCGCTCATGGCCTCCTACGGCGGCCAGAAGGACTTCCGCTTCCCCACCACCGCGCCCGGCCGCCTCTCCGTCGCGCAGAGCAACTCCAGCGTCCACCCCGAAGAACAACTCGAAGCCGGCGCCCTCTGGCACCACCTGGACCGCAACCAGATCTCCTTCCGCAATTTCGGCGAGGGTTTCGAGCTCGCCGGCGTCGTCGAAGATCCCGGCGAAAAACCAACCGGCGCGCGCTTCCTCACCAACGTCCCCATGCCAGATCCGCTATACCGCAATACATCCCGCGACTACGCCCAATACAACACCAACATCCCGGATCAGTACCGCGCCACTCAGTTCATTAAGGAAATCGACAAGCTCTACGTCCAGCCCGGCCATGACCTGCCACGCTTCCTCTTCATCCATCTGCCCAACGATCACGGCGCCAAGCCCAGGCCCGAAGACGGCTACCCCTTCGGCGCCTCCTACATGGCGGACAATGACTACGCCTTGGGCCGCATCCTGGAGTACCTGTCCCACTCCAAGTGGTGGAAATCCATGGCCGTCTTCATCACCGAAGACGATGCCCAGGGCGGCGTGGATCACATTGACTCCCACCGCACGCTGCTCATGCTCGCCAGTCCGTTCGCCCGCCGCAACTACGCTTCGCGCACCAACGCCAGCTTTCCGGCGATCCTGAAAACGGTGTTCCGCCTCCTCGGCATGCCGCCGTTGAACCTCTACGACGCCACCGCCGCCGATCTCTCCGATCTCTTCATCTCCGCGCCGGACTTCACCCCGTTTGACGCCATCCGCCCGGACCCCGAGATCTTCGTTCCTGAGACCGCCAAGGACCCGGCCGATCCCAAACCCTCGCCCCGCATGGACGATCCTTCCGTGCTCCGCCAGCAGCACAAACAGCAGTAGGGCTCGCCGGGCGCTCTCAACTCAAACGGTGAGGCCCAACTGAGCTGCCAGCGCCGCCAGACTCGCGCCGTGTCCCGGCAGGCAGGACGTCAGCGCGGCCGCGTGTTGCGCCACCCAGGGCGCCGTGGCTGGCCCCGGCCGCAGTGGCGCGCTCAAGCCATGCAACTGCCGCCACGTCTCCGTCCACCGGCCGTTATAGGCAGCCAATGCCCCGGCCCCGCCGCCGGCCAGGGCCGTGGCCAGCTCCTCGGCTTCCGCCATCCCCACGTTCATGCTCTGGATCCCGGCCGGCCCGGTGGTGTGCGCCGCATCGCCGGCCAGCCACAGGCGGCCCGCGCCGAAGCTGGAACTCAGCCGCCGCTCAAAGCGGACAATCGTCCGCCACGTAATCTGATCGATCGATGCCGCAAACCACGGCGCCCGTTCCGCCAGCAGGTGCTGCAGACTGGTCTCATCCAGAACCGGGGGCAGCCTCGAGTCCTGTTCATTCTCCCGCTCCTTGGGCCGCTCCGTCGGAAAGTAGCCGAGTCCGGCCGCATACAGGCGGTCCTTCATCAGCTCGGCCTCGGCGTCGTGATACTCCGGCAGTTCGAAACTCCAGCGGCAGTAGCCGTTCGCCAGCGGCCACAGAACGCTGGTGGCGCCATCGTCAAACACCAGCCGCATCTCATGGCCGGGATCGGCCTTGGTACGGAACTCAAACACGGCGAAGTACTGCGCCGGTCCCACCTCCGGAAATTGAGCGCCCAGCGACCGGCGGACCCGGGAGTTGTACCCGTCGGCGCCCACCACATACGGCACTTCCAGTTCGGTGGACTTCCCCACCACCCACTCATTGTGAGCCACGATGTAGCCGCGGCTCTCCCTCTCCAGTTTGTTCACCCGGACCGCTACGTTTGCGGCGCTCTCCGTCAGCGCCGCCACTTCGTGGCGCCAGAGAATTTTCACGCCGCGCGCCGCCAGCGCCTTTTCCAGCATGCCCTCAATGAAATCCTGGCGCAGCACGGCCAGGCACGCCGCCGGGTCTGACGCATCGCCCAGGCGCACCTCGCCCTGCCGCCCGGATTTGTCATAGAGTCCAATACTGCGCACCGGGTAGGCGGCCGCCAGCACTTCCTGCTGCAGTCCGTAGCGGTCCAGCAACCGGATGGTCTCCGGATGCAGCGCCAGCGCATAGCTGTGCTTGCACGGCCAGATGCCGGTGTCGGCGATCTCCACGGCTATTCCGCGGTGGGCCAGCGCCAGCGCCGCGAATTGTCCCACCGGACCTGCACCGGCGACGAGAACTTGGGGGTTGTTCATATTCTTTTCCTCAACCGACCAGAGTATAACGCCAAACGCAACAAATCGGGCAATCCTTCCGCTGGTGCCGTCGGGACGTGTGAGCCCCCTTCACCGGACACATGTATACTGATCGAGACTCGCGGGTCCCAAACACTGATCCCGCCATAGGAGTTCGCCGGTCTCACCCATGCCAGTGCCCACCACTTCCCGCTATGTTGTCCTTCTCGCAGCCACGGCTGCGCTAGGAGGGCTCCTCTTCGGCTTTGACATCGCCATCATCACCGGCGCCGGCCCGTTCCTGGCGGTGCAATTCCAGCTCGATGATCTGAGCCTGGGGTGGGCCTTCAGTTCGCTCCTGTTCGGCTGCGTGGTAGGCTCCATGGCGGCCGGGCACCTGACCGATTCCTACGGACGCCGCCGCATCCTCCTGCTGGTGGCGGCGCTGTTTGCGGCCACGTCGCTCGCCACCGGGTTGGCTCCCAGTTTCACGCTGTTTATCGTGGCGCGCTTTCTCGGCGGGCTGGCTGTGGGCGGGGCCTCCATCCTCTCGCCCATGTACGTGGCCGAAGTCGCGCCTGCTTCCATCCGCGGGCGCCTGGTGGCGTTCTATCAGCTCTCCATTGTCACCGGCATTCTCGGCTCCTATTGCATCAACTTCCTGTTGCGCAACGCCGGACCGGACAACTGGCGCTGGATGTTCATCACCGGGGTCTTGCCTTCCGCGCTGTTCTTCCTGCTGCTGCTGCGCGCTCCGGAGACGCCTCGCTTTCTCTACATGGCCGGCCGGCGGGAAGAAGCGCACGCGCTGTTGATGCGCATCGGCGGCCGGGAGAGCGCGGACTTGGCGGAGGCCGAGATTCGCGAAAGCCTGAGCGCCGCCGGCGGGCACTCCTGGCGGGACCTCCTCCAGCCGGGCGTG
>JBBQLF010000410.1:0-4928 GCA_038327695.1 Bryobacterales bacterium | reverse complement strand
CTTGCCCGTGCGGCAGGCGGTGTTGGCCAGGTGCGCGGCACGGGCGATGGCGACGGCCGGGCCGATTTCCGCGTTTGGCGCCTTGCGGCTGCGGATGCAATCCAGGAAGTTCTGCATGTGGGCGACGGTTCCGTCAGCCGGGGATTTCACGGCGAGTTCGGGCTCGGGCCAGTGCGTCAGTTCGCGGCGCACCTGTCCTTCCGGATAGATGGCGAAGCCATCGCGGTTTAGCTTCATCAGGGCGCGGTGGCCGCGGAAGATGATGTTGCCGCCATCGAGCGAAGCGTTCAGCGCGCCGTTGTAGGCGAGCGTGAAGCCCGGATACTCCCAGGCTGCGTTGAGGGCGTCCGGGCATTCCAGTTGGGGCAGGGCGTGGCGGCTGCCGGTGGCCTGGGCGGTGAGCGGCGCGTATTGTCCCATGCACCATTGCACGACGTCGCCGTAGTGGGAGTAGAGATCGGTGAGGTGGCCGCCGCCGAAATCCCAGAACCAGCGCCAGCAGGCGCAACGCAACGCGTCGAAGGGCTGAGCGGGCGCCGAGCCGAGGAAGCGCTTCCAATCAATCTTGGAGCCGTCCACCTTGGGCGGCGTCTGCAGATTGATCACGTAATCCTGATACCAGGAGGTCAGGACCAGCGTGATCTGGCCGAGCTTGCCGGCCACGATCAGCTCGCGTGCCTGGATGAAGTGCGGCCAACTGCGCTGCTGGTAGCCGACCTGCACAATCTGGCGCGAGTTGAGCACGGCCTTCTCGACGCGCTCTCCCTCTTGGACGCTGTGGCTGATGGGCTTTTCGACGTAAACGTCTTTGCCGGCCTGGACGGCGTCGACGGTCATCGGCACGTGCCAGTGATCGGGCGAGCCGATGATGACAGCATCGATGTCGCGGCGGGCCAGCACGTCCCGGTACTCGATGTAGTCATTGGAGCCGGGGGCGAACTTGTCCCTGGCCGCCAGGCGCCGGGGCTCAGACACATCGCAGACGGCGACAATCTGCGTGTTCTCCGCCTTGGCTGCCAAGCCCACCAGATAGGTGGCCCGGCCGCCCATGCCGAGACCGGCGATGCGGATGCGATCATTGGCGCCCAGGACGCGGCCGTAGGAGGCGGCCGTCCAAGCGGCTGAGGCTTTCAACAGATCCCGGCGTTCGATCATGACATGGAACCTCCTCCGCGATCTTATCGAACTTGGCGGAGACAAGTGCGACCGGGCGCGCGGGCTACTCCTCGCCGGCGCCCGAGGCCGTGAAGTAGGCGCAATCGGGGTGATGAAAGACGAGAGCGCTGACCGAGGCTTCCGGCTCCATCATCATGCCGTCAGTGAGTTCGACGCCGATCTCCTCCGGGCGCAGCAGCGTCCAGATGCCTTGCTGGTCATCCAGGTTGGGACAGGCCGGATAACCGAAGCTGTAGCGCTTGCCGCGATAGCGGGAGGTGAAGCGCTCCTGCATGGTCATGGCCGGCGCATCTGGGAAGCCCCAATCCTCGCGCATGCGCCGGTGGAGCCACTCGGCCGCGCCTTCGGCCGTTTCAATGGCCAGGGCCTGGATGCCGTGGGCCAGGAAGAACTCACCGCGCTGTTTGGCCGCTTCACTCATGGCGCGCACACCTTCGCCCGCTGTCACGACGAACAGGGCGATCTGGTCGCGGCGCCCGCTGTCTTCGGGATCCAGAATGTAGTCACTGAGGCAGAGGCCGTCCGGCTTGTTCTGGCGGCCGAAGGCGAAGGTGTGGAGCGGTGATACAGCGCCGGCCTCGAACAGGTGAATGGAGTTGCCGTCGCGTTCGGCTTCAAAGAACCGCCAGACGGCGCGCACTTTCAGGAACTGCGCCACCTGCTTCTTGACCTGCTCCATGTCGTGGTAGAGGCTCAGGGCCTTGGTTTCGCGCTCATGCAGCGCTTTCTCGAAATTGCCCTTGTAGCCGAGATGGCGGCCGTAGAGCATGTACGGGTTGATGTAGGACCACAGCTCGGCCAGGTGGGGCACCTCCCGGACTTTGCGATCGGCATAAGGAATGGGCGGAATGGGCAGGGCCGTGCGGACCTTGGGGCTGCGGGTGAGGGACAGGACAACCGGGGCATCGGCGGCGAGGGAGTTATCGACCAGCGGCGCGGCTGCAGGCAAGTGCGCCGCCAGCGTGGCTTCTCGCGTGGCCGGGTCCATAATCTCGTTCATCAGGCGCAGGCCCGTCATGGCGTCTTTGGCGTAGAAGGTGGAGGCCTGGTAGGCAGGGGCGATTTTGCCCGTGGTGAATCGTTCGCTCAAGGCCGCGCCGCCCACCAGCAGCGGCGCATCGATACCGGCCTCGCGCAGATCGCTGGCCGTAATCACCATCTGCTGGGCCGATTTGACGAGCAGGCCCGAGAGGCCGATGGCGTCCGGCTTGTGTTGCTTGCAGGCGCGGATCAGTTCCTCCGGCGGCACCTTGATGCCGAGATTGATGACGTCGTAGCCGTTATTGCCAAGGATGATCTCCACCAGGTTCTTGCCGATGTCATGGACGTCGCCCTTGACGGTAGCAAGCACGAACTTGCCGCGCGCGGCCGAATCGGCCTTGGACATGAACTGCTGCAGGTGGTTGACGGAGGCCTTCATGGCCTCGGCCGATTGCAGCACCTCAGCCACGATCAGCTCATTGTTGTTGAACAGGCGGCCGACCTCGGCCATGCCGGTCATCAATGGGCCGTTGATCACATCGAGCGGGGCGGCGCCCTGGGCCAGTTTGCGATCCAGGTCCGCGATGAGCCCGTCTTTGCTGCCTTCGATGATGTAGTTGCCGAGGCGTTCGTCCAGGGGGAGTTCGGCCGCGGTCTTCTTCACGCGAGCCGCGGCGCCGCGGAAGTGGGCCGTGATGGCGGCGATGTGGAACTGGTTGACGGCGGCCTTGGCTTCCCTGCACTGCAACCGCCAATCCTGCATCTCCGGATCCGACGCCAGCTCCCGGAGAAGCTCCGCCAGCGGGTGATCCTCCGGCACTTCGGCCGGCGGCGTGTTGAACAGGAGCGATTCGGCCATGCGCCGCTCCTCCACGGGGATAGAAGCAAAACGCTCCAGCTTCTCGGCGTTGACGATGGCCAGGTCCAGACCGGCCTTGGTGCAGTGGTAGAGGAATACTGAATTGACGATCTCGCGTGCCGAGGCGGGGAGGCCGAAGCTGATGTTGGACACGCCGAGCACGGTCTTCACGTGCGGAATGGTCTGCTTGATCAAGCGCAGCGCCTCGATGGTTTCCACCGCGCCACCGATGTAGTTCTCGTCGCCGGTGGCGCACGGGAAGACCAGCGGATCGATGACGAGATCCTCGGGCGGAATGGAGAACTTGTTCACGAGTAGATCGACGGAGCGCTGCGCGACTGCCAGCTTCCGCTCGCGCGTGAAGGCCTGGGCCTGGACGGGGTCTTCGTCGATGGTGCCGACGACGAGGGCGGCACCGTAGGCCTTGGCGATGGGGCACAGGCGGGCGAACTTTTCCTCGCCGTCCTCCAGGTTGACTGAGTTGATGATCGCCTTGCCCTGACAGTAGGTGAGCGACAGTTCCACGGCCGCGGGATCCGTGGTGTCGATCATGATGGGTGCTTTGATCTTCTGGATCAGCTTCTCGTAAAACAGCGGGATGTCATTGATTTCGTCGCGATCCGACGATTGCAGGCAGACATCGACGATGTGGGCGCCGTTGCGCACCTGGCGGCGGGCGATCTCAGTGGCCTCTTCCCATTTCTCTTCGGCGATGAGGTTCTTGAACAGGCGCGAACCGATGACGTTGGTGCGCTCGCCGACGATGAGCGGGCGGTTGGAGTCGTCCGCCTCGACGACATCCACGCCGGAGTAGTAGGCGCGATGGGTGGGCTGTTTGGGCGCGCGCGGAGCCTTGCCTTCCACCATCTGGGCGATGGCGCGGATATGGGCCGGAGTGGTCCCGCAACAGCCGCCCACCAGATTGAGCCAGCCATGGTTGACGAATTTCTCCAACTGGCGGGCGAGGGAGTCCGGCGTCTCCAGATAGGCGCCTTCCTCATTGGGCATGCCGGCGTTGGGATAGCAGGAGACGCGGGTCTGGGACAACTCGTGCATGGTGCGGATGTGATCCGTCATGAACTCCGGGCCGGTGGCGCAGTTGAGGCCGACGGCCAGCAGATCGGCGTGAGCGACAGAGGTGTAGAGCGCGTCGGCGGCCTGGCCGGCGAGCATGGTGCCCATCTGTTCAATGGTGCCGGAGACGATGGTGGGGATGGGGCGGCCCAGCTCGCGGCCGAGTTGCCCGACGGCCAGCAGGGCCGCCTTGATGTTGCGTGTGTCGAGGCAGGTTTCAATCAGCAGCAGATCCGCGCCGCCGTCCAGGAGACCTTGAGCCTGCTTGTAGAAGCCGTCCCGGAGCTCAGCGAAGGTGATGCCGCCGGCCACGCTGATGGCCTTGGTGGTGGGCCCGATGGAGCCGGCGACGAAGCGCGGCCGTCCGGGTCGCGCAAACTCATCGGCCACCTCGCGCGCCAGTCGCGCGGCGGTGGCATTGACGGCATGCCACTTGTCTTCGATGCCGAACTCAGCCAGCGTGACGGGCGAGCCGCCGAAGGAGTTGGTCTCGACGATATCGGCGCCGGCGCCGTAGTAGGCGCGATGCACGGCTTTGACCCACTCGGGGTGGGTAAAGAGCAGGTTCTCGGAGCAGTTTTCAAAGGCGGGGCCGCCCCAATCCGCGATGGTGGGGTTGTTCTGCTGGAGCATGGTGCCCATGGCTCCGTCGAGAACCAGAATCCGGGCGGAGAGCGAGTCCAATAGTGCCTGTTGGCGGTCTTGCCAGTTACTCATGAAGGGATACCTTTATGGTACGCCAGACCGCCGTCAGGACACGGCTCTCTGATTTTCCGGGGGTGCGCGACAATACCGGTGATCATCGACGCATTGGCATATTCGTCTGCATTGATGACGC
>JBBQLF010000409.1:0-4935 GCA_038327695.1 Bryobacterales bacterium | reverse complement strand
GTATTCAAACAGCCCGGTGACCAGCACGCCGATCAGAATCGCCACGCCGGCGCGGAAGATCCAGATCTGTTCCGCCGGTGCGCGGGCGGCGGCGCGGAGCCAATCCCAGAGTGTGGCGAAGAGGAAGTACGCCAGCGCCAGCATGGCCGGCAGACCGCGCTCCGCAGCGAAGTGGACGTAGATGTTGTGCAGGTGGCCGTAGTAGCCATCCGGCAGTGCCTTGGGCAGATCAGCGGGTACGTACTCGCGGAAGCGCGGGCCGACGCGCTCGGGGCCGAGGCCAAACCAGGGATGGGCTTTGATCATCTCGACGCCGGCGCGGAAGGTGTAGACGCGGTGGAGATTGGAGTCCATCGTCCCCTTCGGGCGAACCAGCGAGGTGATGCGCTGCTGCAGGGCGGGCGGGCCGCCGAAGAAACCGGCCAGGACGACCACGGGAATCAGGGCCACGCTCCAGCGCCGCCAGCACCAGAGCAAATAGACCAGGCCCAGGGCGGTGGCGATCCAGACGCCGCGGGTCAGGGCCAGGATGAGGGCCACGCAGAGGATCGGCAGGCAGAGAATGACGATCTGCTTCAGGCGGCCTTCCAGACGCCCCCACAGCAGAAGGGCCGTCGCCGCCAGCAGCACGATCATCATCTGGCCGGAGAATGTCATCCAATGGCTCATGAAACCCGTAATGCGGTCCGCGATGTAGGCGGCATAGAAATCCTGGTGCGTCTCGGCAGCCTTGGCGTATTTGGCGCCGAACTGCCAGAGCCCTCGCAGCGCGGAGAGTGTGCCACCGGCGAGCCAGGCGAGCACCAGCCACCTGACGTGGCGCGTCTCACGCAGTAGCGCCCCCACGACGAACAGCAGCGCCCATACGTAGAACTTGCGAATCTGCGGGACTCCGGCGCGCGGCATGTCACTGAGGACAAGTGAGATGAGCGTCCACACCGCAAAGAATGCGAGCGCTGGCCAGTGGGCGGGCAAGCGCCATTTCAACCGCCCGGCGAGCATTGCCGCCAGCGCCGCGCCAAGCAGAATCTGGTAGGCGGCGATGGAAACTGAGCTTGTGGCGGCCGCGCCGAGTGCGCACCAGAAAGCGACCTGCTGCATGGAAGCCCAGTATGACAAAATGGACGCCATGCAGATCTACCTGCTACGCCATGGCATCGCCGAAGATGCGCGGCCCGGACAACCGGATTCGGAAAGAGCGCTGTCCGTCGATGGCCGAAAACGTCTGCGGGCGGTGAAGCGGCGCGCGGGCGCCAAGGCGATATTCACTCTGTCCAGCCCGTATCTGCGGGCGATGCAAACCGCCGGGATTTTCGGCGGGGAAATCGTGCAGACCCGAACGCTGGAACCGGACGCCAGTCCCGAAGATGCGTGGAATGAGATCCGGCTCTTCAAGGACAAGCCGCAGATTCTGTGCGCCACGCACGAGCCGCTGTGCGGGCGCCTGGCAGCGTATCTGTTGAACGTTCCGCAATTGCGGCTGGACGTGAAGAAGGGGGCGCTGATCCGAATCGACGTGGAACGGCTGGGCCCGAGACCGTATGGCACGCTCAGATGGATGATTGTGCCCAGGTTCTCCTGAGGAATTCGACCGCCTGGTCGCGCGTGCACACACGGCCTTCCAACTGTTCGTCCTCTAACTGGCGCAGGATCGCGCCAAAGCGCGGGCCAGGCTTGGCGCCGAGCGCGATCAGATCATCGCCGTTGGCCAATGGGACGGGCCGCAGTTGCTCCGCCGGGATGGCGTCGCGGCGGTTCCGCACCTGTTCGAGCGAAGTCAGCGGCCGGTCGGCAGCCAGCAGGTCCAGGCGATGCAGATCGACCAGCGTGTCAAATCCAGGCTGGCGCACAAAGCGGCGGAAGCGCGATTCCCGCATTCGAGGGGCGTCGGCAAACCTCATGTGTTGCGCAACCAGCGAAACGACGGAGTCGATCAGATCATTCGGGTACTTCAGCCGCGCTAGAATCTCTCGCGTCATTTGCGCGCCCACCTCGTCGTGGCCGCTGAAACGGATCCGGTCCTCAAACGTCTGGGTGGGCGGTTTACCGGCGTCGTGCAGGAGCGCGGCCAAGGCGAGTTCCAGGGACGGGTTCTCCAGCCGCTCCAGCAGGCCGAGTGTGTGTACCCATACGTCGCCCTCCGGGTGGTACGCGGGCGGTTGCTCGATGCCGTGCATGCGTTGCACCTCCGGTAGGAGGGCAGCCAGCAGGCCGGTCTCATCCAGCAGCTCAAATCCGCGGCGGGCGCCGCCTTCTGTCAGGATGCGGGTCAGTTCATCCCTAGTGCGTTCGGCGGAGATGCGCAGAATGTTGGGTGCCAGGCGCTGGATGGCGGAGAAGGTGGCAGGCTCAATGCCGAAGCCCAGTCGCGCGGCGAAGCGGACCGCGCGGAGGAGGCGCAGGTGGTCTTCAGCGAAGCGTTCCTGCGGTTCGCCGATAGCTCGGATGAGCCGGGCGTCGAGATCGGCGCGGCCGCCCACGAGATCCACAACATCGCCGGTGAAGGGATCGGCCAGCAGCGCATTGATGGTGAAATCGCGGCGGGCGAGATCGCGCCGTACGCCGGTTTCAAAGCGCACCTCGCCGGGGCGGCGGCCATCGGCATAGCTCGACTCCGAGCGGTAGGTGGCTACCTCGATTTGGTGAGCGCCCCATCTGACAAGCACGACGCCAAAGTGCGCGCCGACGACGCCGGAGCCCGGGAACAGCCGCAGCACCTCGGCAGGCTTGGCGCTGGTGGTGAGATCGATGTCGGAGAAAGGCCGGCCCAGCAAGCGGTCGCGCACGCATCCGCCCACCAGCCACGCTTCGTGCCCCGCCCGGCGCAGCACGCCAGCAATGGCACCAGCCGCCACTATCAGAAGATCTGCCATTCCAGTATCATTCTAAGATAGTGACCTCGACGTTCTTCCGTCTCTCCCATGGCTGATACCTCTGCACGGCCCGGCCCATCCACCAAAGTAGTCGTCGCCACCACGGTGGCACTCTCCTTCATCTCTTTCTGGCGTGGAGCCTCGATTGTTTTGAGCGATCTCGCCTCCACGATGTTCTACGTGGGCGGCATTTCGGAGCAGGCCATCGGCAAGTCCGCGCCATGGTTCGTCCTGGCGGTAGTGTTCTTCGGTTTCGCGGTGCGCAGCATCTACATGGAAAGCTGCGGGATGTTCGTGCGAGGCGGCGTGTATGTGGTGGTGCGGGACTCCATCGGGCCGCGCATGGCGAAGATGTCGGTCTCGGCGTTGGTTGTGGATTATATTCTCACGGGCCCGATCTCGTCCGTCTCCGCGGGGCAGTACCTGGGCCGCCTGATCAACGAATTGAGCGAGTTCACGCACACTGGTTTCCGCGTCAATCCGAACTACTTTGCTGCCTGTTTCGGCGTGACTGTGACGTGCTACTTCTGGTGGCAGAACGTCAAGGGGATTCACGAGTCGTCGCACAAGGCGCTGCGGATTATGCAGATCACCACCGTGATGGTGGTGACCCTGCTGCTGTGGTGTGGAATCACGCTGCTTACCATGGATCACGTCAATCTGCCACCCGCGCCGACGCTGGAGAACATGAAATTCGATTCCACGTCGCTCGGCTGGCTGGAGGGCACCTTCTGGCCCACCATCTGGCCGGTGGCGCTGATCATCGGATTCGGCCATACCCTGCTGGCCATGAGCGGCTTTGAAACGTTGGCGCAGGTCTACCGGGAGATCGCCTACCCGAAGATGAAGAACCTGAAGATCACCGCCAACATCGTCTGCACATACGCGCTGCTCTCCACCGGGCTCGTCTCACTGATGGCCGTGATGATCATCCCGGATGGGATTCGCAAGAACTACTACGACAACCTGATTGGCGGTTTGGCGATGAGCCTGGCGGGGCCGGAGGTGCTGAAGCTGGCGTTCCACATCTTTGTCGTCATTGTGGGCGCGTTGATCCTCTCCGGCGCGGTGAATACCTCGATCATCGGCGCCAACGGCGTGCTGAATCGCGTGGCTGAAGACGGCGTCCTGACAGAGTGGTTTCGCAAGCCGCATAAAAAGTTCGGCACCACTTCGCATATCATCGGCTGGATCGTCGCCGCCCAGTTGCTGACCATCATCGCCTCACGCGGCGACGTGTACCTCCTGGGTGAAGCCTATGCGTTCGGCGTGGTGTGGAGCTTCGCGCTAAAGGGCATGGGCGTGCTGGCGCTGCGATTCCAGCGTCACGACCAGGAGTACAAGACGCCGTTCAATCTGCACTTCGGCAAGACGGAGATCCCCATCGGACTGGGCGTCACGACCCTGGTGCTGTTCCTGGTCGCCATTGCGAATCTGTTCACCAAGCGGATCGCCACCATCTACGGCGTCAGCTTCACCATCGTCCTCTTTATCGTCTTCACCGTGAGTGAACACGTCAATGCCAAGCGCCGCAAGGCAGCGGCTCAGACGGCAAAACCGCTGGAAGAGTTCAACCTGGAACACCAGGAGCACGTGGAGATGGGCGGCATGCACTCGCGGCCGGGTTGCGTGCTGGTAGCGGCGCGGGACTTCAATCACATGGAGCACCTGAAGCGGGTGCTGGAGAAGACCAACCTGCGGCGCCACGATATCGTCGTGATGACGGTGCGCCCCGTTACCGTGGGCGCCGGCGAGTATGAGCTCAGCGAGAGCCAGATCTTCTCCTCGTACGAGCAGGAGCTGTTTTCGCGTGTGGTGACAATGGCGGAACGGGAAGGCAAGCCGGTGGACCTGTTGGTGGTGCCCGCCACGGATCCGTTCATTGCGATGGTGCAGACCGCGCAGAATCTGAAGGCCTCCCGGCTGGTGACGGGCGTTTCCCGAACTATGGCTAGCGAGGAACTGGCGCGGCGCATCGGACTCGCCTGGGAGCCCGACGCCAACCGCACGCTGGGGAAGTTGAAGGTGGCGTCCCAGCGCGCCACGTCGCGCCCATTGAAGC
>JBBQLF010000408.1:0-4945 GCA_038327695.1 Bryobacterales bacterium | reverse complement strand
ATGGACTCCCCCGGGGTGAGGATCACGGTGGCGCCGGACTTGAGCCACGCCGCCCGCTCTTCCATGGCTTTCCCAATGTCACCCTGACTCATGCTGACGACTGGCAGCACCGACAGGCTCTCAAACTTCTGCAGCGCCTGGTCCAGCGTATCGCCCAGCAGGCTGTGCACCCCGTCATAGGCTTGCAGATTGCTCTGATGGAACATGAAAGGATAGATCTCGAAACGAAGCATGGCTATCAGGAGGGCTTCGCTTTCCCGCTCGATGATCTGCTGGTAGCTCTGAAGCTGGTCGAAAAACGGCTTCCCATCGGATCCGCCGAGCCGAACCGTGCCCTCGGGGCCGAAGTAGTGGTTGTACTCATCGGTTTGGGAGCCCGGCACGCCCTCGCCGGGCGTGATTGCGTTGAAGAATATGTTGGTGGGTCTGCGAGGGACCAATAGAACTCTGCCGTCCAGGCGCTCGATGCCGGTGTTGGGGAGCGCGGGATTCTGGTCCGGCTTTGACATGTCCGCTACTACGTAGCGCACGCCCTCGTCTTTCAGCGCCTCGAGGAAGTCGTTGTTGTACAGCCCCGAAATACCTGGGGTGATGATCGATACCGAGTCGTGGACCAGGCCGATATCCTCGGCCGCGCGGACGTTCTTTCGAATCTCTTCCCCGGCCTGGTCATAGGTGGCGGGCAGGCACGAACCATCCGTCGCGGCGCCGTAACAATCCAGATCGCGGTGGCTGAAGGTATGGTTAGTCCAGAAGAAATCCGCGCCGGAACGCTGCGCTTCGGCGACAAGGTCGTCCTCCGATGCTGGTTTCACACCCATGCCGTTGTAGGCTAGCGACAGTTTAAACCCGGCCGTTTGGGGCCGCCGGTTCCATTCGGCCTGCCAGATGCGGACCTGCGCCAGATCGGCGCCGGTAATCCGGTACTTCGGACACGTCGTCACCCAGGTGGCCGTTGACGTGGGCAGGGTCTTGGCCGGTGAACATGCCGGATCCGTTGTGGTAAACAGGCTGTTTGGCAGAAACAGGTCATCCACCTGCGCGTCCAGATGGGCCTTCCTGGAGCCCAGCAACAGCCCTCGCGTGAGCCAGTTCATCAAGCCGTGGCTGAGCAGCAGCGAGTGGCGCAGGGAGTGGGACTGGTCGAAAGTCAGGGCGACGGATTCCCGGCCGTCCGGCTTGGTATGCAGCGCCCCAAGGACGGCGTCACCCAAGGTCAGCAGGGGCACCGTCTTCTCGCCGGGGCCCGAAACCGCACTGGCGGTGTACAGAAACGCGCCGCCGATGGCTAGGCCGCTTTCCAGCCGCAGGTCAGAGAACAATGCCACCGCCGCAGGGGTCGCCTGCGCCGTGACCGGCTCCAGCAGCGGCACAAGCTTGGCTTCCAGATAGGTCAAGCCGTAGCGCGGCTCCGGGAAACTGTAGTAGCTGACCGTCCGGACCGAATACGCGGCGGTGTAGGCATCCAGCCGCGCCCAGTCCTGGGGCGACAGCGCGCTGCGGCATTCGGGATCGCAGATGCCCAGATTCCCAGTGGCCAGCAGCACTCCCTGGAAGTTCCCGGTATTGCCATCATCCAGCGCGGGCAGGGGGTCGCCTTTGCCGAGTACCGCCACCTGGTAGGGCGTGCCCATGCGGTCCAGAAATCCGCGAATCGCCGCCAGACTCGGCTCTGATCCGCTGGCCGCCAAGACGAGCAATCGCATGTGTACCGGGCGCGCCGCCGCCGTTGCCGGCGCGATGGAAATTACGAGAATACAGAGTTGGAGTACCCAGCGCAGCAAGTAGTTCAGCATGGCTACATTGATCGTAACATCGAACTCAAGTAATTGGATTGAATCGGAAGATCAATTTTATAAAAATGAGACAGTACTGACTAATAGTACTTCTCCGGCCAGGAATAGAGCATTTGGGTAGTCGCGGACCCAGGACCAGTGGTTACGGGCGGCTGGGCCCGAAGCCTATCAAGCGCGGGATCCACCCAGTACCCATGGCGAACGTCCAGCACTTCTGTCCTGAGGGATAACCCAAACGTTGGTCCATCGATTCCATAGCGCCATTCATGCAGAATCGGACTTTATGTAATCACGTATGAAATGGCGGCAGGTTCCAGTTGCATACCCGTCTATCCTGTTCTCCGTTGCTCGGCCTGATGCACAAGTCAATATTTGCTAGTGGTTACACGGTCTCTTTGGCCAGGCTGGCCCTGTTCGTTAATTGACCCGCTGCCGCAAGTACCTATCCGTTCCCAGGGCGCACGGATCACAATACCTAAAACAGAATGATTGATTCTTCCGTTTCCATGCCCCCGGCTGCTCCGGGCCGGGAGCCGCCGCCCTTTAGGATCCGGAGGGCATGGCCTCCTGCGGAGGAGGGACGATCCTGCCGCTACCCAAACAGGTCCGGCAGTACCCGGAACCATTGCAGTTGGGACACTGGTTTTGACCCGGCTTGCCCGTACCCACGCAGACAGGGCATCGACCCGTCGCGTTACACGCCGTGCAATTCTGTGCAGTCAGGCGATACTCCTTGGGGCCTTCCACGGGTGAGTATAACCCCGTCCGGGCGGCACGGAAAGGGGGATGCTGGCCCCGCGGGCCGCAAGCGCGCTGGCTATACTCAGGAATGGCCGGATTTATGGCTCGGACGCCGCCCCGCTGGCTCGATTTGCCCCTGCGGGCCGCGCTCTGCGCCTACTCCATTCTCATCGCAGTCCCGTTGCGCTCCCATTCGGTCCAGCCGGGGCTGGATGGCAGTTGGGCCTACGCTTTGAACGTCTTTGCGACGCTCGGCCTGGTGCACGGCCGCGATGTCGCCTTCACCTATGGCCCTTGGGGCCACCTCGCGTTTCCCATGCCGGGCGGTCCTCCGCTCTGGCTGGCCCTGGCGGCGCAGACCGCTCTGTGACTGGTCTACGCCGCCCTGCTGATCCGGCTCGCCTGGGCGCGCCGGCTTCCGCTGGTCAACCTCGCAGCATTTACCGTCTGCCTGCTCGCCGGGCTCGGCGCGTTTCATGACTTTGGTTACGCCGGGCCGGATCTGTTCGGCGCTCTGCTGGCGTTGCTGCTGCTGGGCTGTGCGCTGGAAGGCCGCTACTGGCAGTACTATCCCGGCGGCGCTGTGGCGGTTGGCGCGGCGTTGCTGCTGGTCAAGATCAGCTCCGGAATACTGGTGCTCAGCGCCGTGGCCGTCTTCCCCGTCGCGCTCTGGGTGACGGACCGGACCAGGGCGCGGCAGGCCGCCTTCCTCGCCGCCACTGCGCCGCTACTGGTGGTGGCGCTGTTGCTGGCGCACGCCCGTTCGTGGTCCGCGCTCGGCCAATACCTGCGAGCGGGCCTGGCAATCACCAGCGGCTACAGCGCGGCCATGAGCGAAGGCGGCACTACCGCCTTCCTGTGGTCCGCGCTTTGGGTGGCATTGGCGTATGGTGCGCTGCTGGGCGCGCTCTGGCGGCAGCGCCAACCCGCCGCCCTGCTGGCGACGGCCTGTCTCGGGCCGCTGTTTCTGGCCTTCAAACACTCCGTCGTCCGCCAGGCCGGCCACGCGCAAATGTTCTTCCTGTTCTCCGCGCTGGTGGCGGGCACGGTCCTGTTGTTCACCGATTGGCGCCCCAGGCAGTGGCGCCTGCCGGCCCTGGCGGCGCTTTTGTTGGCCGCGGCCCTGTATCCCCGGCTCGGACAGGACTTGACTGGTCCGGCGCTGGTCCACGCCGGCAGTCTGCGCACCCTTCTCAATTGGCGCCAGACCAGCGTGGACCTGGAAGCGGCCTCGCAGGCCGCGCTCGGCGCCAACAGACTGCCGGCCGGTCTGCTCGCCCGCCTCCGCGGACACACGTTTTCCATCTTCCCCTGGGAGATCACCTGGGCCGCGCCTCAGCTCGAAAACTACCGCCCGTTGCCCGTATTTCAGAGCTATCAGGCCTATACCGCGGCTCTGGACGAGTGGAACGCCGAGTTCGTCCGCGCGCCGGCCCGCGCGCCGGAGTACATCGTCTTTGGCTGGCAGGCCATTGATGACCGGCACCCGCTGCTGGACGTACCGGCCACCCACCTGGCGCTCGTTCAGCACTATGACGCCGTGGCCCGCTTCGGCGGCCACCTGTTGCTGCAACGCCGGGCGGCGCCCAGGTTCCGGCAACTGCGCCCCGCCGGTACGTACACTATTCGCCGGGGCGAGCCCTTCCGCGCGCCGGCCCGCCCGCATCCGCTCATCGCCCGCATCCACCTGAATCTCTCTCTGGCCGGGCACCTGCGCAATCTGTTCTACCGGCTGGCCGACGTGCGAATCCTGCTTTCCGGCGAAGGCGCGGCCATTGGCGCGCGCGTCCCGCCGGGCGTGCTGGCCAACGGCGTTCCCTTGGATTTCGTCACGCCGGATCTCGATTCGTTCCAGCGCCTGCTGAGTGGCGGCCCGGTGGCGCCGGCGGACAGCTTCGAACTCTACGGTCCCGGCCTCGAGTCGTTTGGCGGCGAGGTGCGTGTGGAGCTCTCTGAGCTGCCGGAACTCCCGCTCCTGGTCCCGCCTCCGCCGCAGTGGGGCGCCGCCGGCGGCACGCTTTCGACCCTCCGCTTTGAGCTCCTCAATGAGAGCGGCACCTCCGGCTTCGGCCCCCAGGAGACCATCGCCATCTCCGCGGCGGAGCGCTTCCTCACCGTGCGCGGATACGCCTATGATTCACTCTCAGGCACGCCCAGTGCCGCAGTCTACGTGGAACTAGACGGTCAGAGGAAACCGGCCGAGTACGGCCTGCCGAGCTACGGTGTTTCCACCATGACCGGCCAGCCCGCCTACGCGCTCTGCGGCTTCCGTTGGACCGTGCCGTTGTGGCGGCTCTCCACCGGCCCGCACACCCTGCGCCTGATCCTGGTCAGCCAGGACGGCCAGCGCCACTACCTCTCCGCCGAGGCCCTCCGCATCCGCGTCGCACCCGCCAGGGCGGCGCCGT
>JBBQLF010000407.1:0-4948 GCA_038327695.1 Bryobacterales bacterium | reverse complement strand
GGAACCAGGCGGCTGCGCTCCGCCCTGATCTGCTCGGAGGTCGCGCTCGCTGTCGTGCTCCTCATCGGCGCCGGGCTCATGCTCCGCACCTTCCCCCACTTGCGCGCCGTCGACAACGGCTTCCGGACCGCAAACGTTCTCACCCTGCGCCTGCCCATCGTCAGCAGCCAGCCCGATCCGGCCCGTAGCGCCGCCTTCCAGCGCGACGTGCTCCGCAGCGTCACCGCCCTGCCGGGCGTCGTCTCGGCCGGCTTCACCAACCACATCCCGCTGGCGGACAAGGGGGACATCACGCTCGTCCGCGCCGAAGGCCACGACGGCGACGAGCAGTTCCAGCTCAGTTCGAACCTGCGCCTCGCCGGGCCCGGCTATCTCCAGACCATGGGCATTCCACTCCGCGGCAGAGACCTCGATGAGCGGACGTGGATGGGGCGCCGCCGGCAGTGCTGATCAATGAACCTAAAATCCGGCAGTTGCGACCGTCAGAATCCGCCATCTCCGTGTAGCCGCAACTGGTTGCAGCAAAAACGGTTGTCACCCAGAAGATGATCTGCGCAGCAGTTGGAACTTGGTGGCGGCAAAAGCCGAACTGGGTGCGGCGGGGGCCGAACTGCCGTTTTTAGGATGAACCTAAAATCCGGCAGTTGCGACCGTCAGAATCCGCCATCTACGTGTAGCCGCAACTGGTTGCAGCAAAAACGGTTGTCACCCAGAAGATGATCTGCGCAGCAGTTGGAACTTGCTGGCGGCAAACGCCGAACTGGGTGCGGCGGGGGCCGAACTGCCGTTTTTAGGATGAAACGCTGGCCCGGAAACTGTGGCCCAACGAAGACCCCATCGGGCGCAGGCTGGTCCTCGGTAATGGCAATGCGGTTCCAGTCGCCGGTGTGGTGGGCGACACGCACCAGGCCGGCCTGGACGTGGCTCCATCGCCGGTGTTCTATATTCCCGCACTGCAAGTGCCGTTCCGGCCGGGTTCGCTGGCGATTCACACCAAGGTGGATGCGGGCAGCATGGCGCCAGCCGTGCGGCAGGCGATCTGGTCGATTGATCCGGAGCAGCCCATTACCGCGATGGCGACCATGGAAGAGATCCTGGGAAAGGAAGTGTTGCAACGCCGGGTCCAGACGACGCTGCTCGCCGGGTTTGCCGGGCTGGCATTGCTGCTGGCGGCGATTGGGCTCTATGGAGTGCTGGCGTATCTGGTCTCGCTACAAACACCTGAGATCGGACTGCGGATGGCCTTGGGCGCGGCGCCTGCAAACATGCTGCGCCGCGTGGTAGGCCAAGCGTTGGGGCTGACAGTGATCGGCGTGGTGGCTGGCAGCGTGGCCGCCATCGCCCTGTCCCGGGTGATGACGAGCCTGCTGTTTGGCGTCACCGCGACCGGCCCGATTACATTCGGTGGCGTCGCGGTTGTGCTGGTCCTGACCGCCGGAGCGGCCAGCTATCTGCCGGCGCACCGGGCCATGCGCGTGGATCCCATCGTGGCCCTGCGCGCCGAGTGATATCCACCGCACGCAGACCCCGTCTGCCAGCCACAGTCTCTTTGCCTCGCTATAATAGCGCAGTGCAACTTACCTGGATCGATTGGGCCGTCGTCGCCCTCTACTTCTGTTTAAACATCGCCATCGGGCTCTACTACAAACAGCGCGCCGGCCAGAACGTGAGCGAGTTCTTCCTCTCCGGACGCAACGTGCCGTGGTGGCTGGCGGGCACTTCCATGGTCGCTACCACGTTTGCGGCCGATACACCGCTGGTGGTCACCGGCCTGGTCGCCGAAAAGGGCATCGCCGGCAATTGGGTCTGGTGGAACTTCGTTGCCGGCGGCATGCTCACGGTCTTCTACTTTGCCCGGCTGTGGCGCCGTAGTGGAGTGATGACGGATATCGAGTTCTGCGAGATCCGGTACTCCGGCAAGCCCGCCGCCATCCTGCGCGGGTTCCGCGCGCTCTATCTGGGGTTGCCGGTGAACTGCATCATCCTCGGCTGGGTCAACCTCGCCATGGTGAAAATCCTGGAAGCGATCCTCGGCGTGACCAAAACAGAAGCGCTGCTTCTCGTTTTGTGTCTGATCGCCTTCACGGGCTGGATCTCGACCCTGGCCGGGTTGTGGGGTGTGCTGGTGACGGATGCGTTCCAGTTTGTGGTGAAGATGACTATGGTGATCGTCCTGGCGTACTCGGCCGTGGCCGCCTGCGGCGGCATCGACGCGATGGTGGTCAAGCTCCACGCCATAGACGTGCAGCGGCAGACGACGATGGGCATGAAGGGCTCGGTCCTGGACTTCGTTCCGGATGTGAACTCGGCGTGGATGCCCCTGGTGGCGTTTCTGGCCTTCATTTCTCTGAACTGGTGGGCGGTGTGGTATCCCGGCGCGGAGCCTGGCGGCGGCGGCTATATTGCCCAGCGCATGTTCTGTGCGAAGGACGAGCGCCACTCGCTGCTCGCTACCATGTGGTTTAACATCGCCCACTACGCTATCCGCCCTTGGCCGTGGGTGCTGGTGGGGCTGGCCAGTATCGTGCTGTATCCGGAACTCAAGGACAAGGAGTCCGGCTACCTGGTGGTGATGATCCACCATCTGCCGCCCTCGCTGCGGGGCCTGATGGTCGCCGCCTTCGCCGCTGCTTACATGTCCACCATTGCCACGCAACTGAACTGGGGCGCCAGCTATCTGGTCAATGACTTTTACCGGCGTTTCATCAAGCCGGTGGCCACCGAGAAACACTACGTCTTAATGTCGCAATTCGCCACCGTGCTGGTCACCATCGGCTCAGCCGCGGTGACGAGCATGATGGACTCCATCGGGGGCATGTGGCAGTTGCTCATGGCGCTCAGCGCCGGCACCGGCGGTGTCCTGCTGCTGCGGTGGTTCTGGTGGCGCATCAACGCCTGGAGCGAGATCTCGTCGATGGCCGCGTCCCTGCTCTGTTATCTGACACTGCGTTTCGGCTTCCACCTGACCACTGACGACCCCAAGCAGGCCGCCTGGATGACGATCATCACTGTGAGTTTCACAACCATTACCTGGGTGGTGGTCACGTTTGCGACGCGGCCCGAACCGAACAGCACTCTGCTGGCTTTCTACCGGCGCGTGCGGCCCTCTTCGGGCTGGGCGCCCATCGCCGTACAGGCCCCGGAAGTCCCAATCGTGAAGGACGGGTTTTCCAACCTGATCTGCTGGCTCTCCGGCTGCGTGATGATCTACGGCATCCTGTTCGGGACCGGGAAAATCATCCTCAAGGACTACGGCATGGGGGGACTCCTGATCGGCGCTGGCATCGCCGGCGGCGCGCTCATCTACTGGACCATGAGCCGTCGGGGTTGGAGTTCGATCGTCGATTAGCGAAACGGAGGTTGCTGGCCGAGCCGCTGAGTGGTGGCCTCCCGGCGCACCGCTGCGCCCCAGGGGGTCGTGCCAGCCCGGTCCGTAGGCGGACAAACCTAACACGTGGCATTCCCGCGGTACGACCTCTACCCGCTGATGCGTCGACCCGGGACCCCAGGCACTGAACAACCCCGCGTTTGGCGGCCAAAGCCCGCACGCACAGCCGGTTCCAACCCCAGACGAGCAGTTGGAGAAAGGCAGATGCTATCCTAATCGTCGATCGCGCAACCCACGCCAGGGCCTCCCTCTGCCTCTTGGATGTGCGCCGAATTTCCCCAATGGAGCGGTAGGTTTACCTTGATCCCCGCGCGGCGACCGCCACCGGCTGATACGTCGACCCTGGACCCCAGGCACTCAACAACCCCGCGTTTGGCGGCCGAATCCCGCACGCACAGCCGGTTCCAACCCCAGACGAGCAGTTGGAGAAAGGCAGATGCTATCCTAATCGTCGATCGCGCAACCCACGCCAGGGGCTCCCTCTGCCTCTTGGGCGTGCGTCGAATTTCCCCAATGGAGCGGTAGGCTTACCTTGATCCAACTGCATGTCAGACCTAGCTCGGTGTCAGGCGCCGGCGCAGGCGAAAAAAGACCTCGTCCACCCCGGCTCGGCTTGACAGGGAGGCGGCCTCAATGATCACCACCCGCAGCCAACAACTCCTGGAGCGCGCCCAGTCCCTCATCCCGGGTGGCGTGAACTCGCCGGTTCGGGCATTTCGCAGCGTCGGCGGCACGCCTCGATTCATGGTGCGCGGTGAGGGTTGCCGCATGTTCGACGTCGACGGCCATGCCTACATCGACTACATCGGCTCGTGGGGCCCCCTGATTCTCGGCCATTGCTTTCCGCCAGTGATGGATGCCATTCGCGGTGTGCTCGAAGTCGGCACCAGCTTCGGTGCGCCTACCGAACTGGAAATCGAACTGGTTGAGGCGTTGCGTGCCGCCGTCCCATCCATGGAGATGGTTCGCCTGGTGAGCTCTGGCACGGAGGCGACGATGAGTGCGCTGCGTCTCGCCCGCGGTTTCACGGGCCGTGACCTCACCATCAAGTTCGAAGGCTGCTATCACGGCCACGTCGATTCGCTCCTGGTCAAGGCGGGCAGCGGTATGGCCACACTGGGCATTTCCGATACCGCCGGTGTGCCCAGGGCGTTTGCCGAAACCACCCTCGCCCTGCCCTACAACTCGGTGGAGGCGCTGGAGGTGGCGTTTCGGGAGCGCGGGGATCAGATCGCCGCGGTCATCGTGGAACCGGTGGTCGGCAACATGGGCTGCATTGCGCCCGAGGCTGGCTATCTGGAAGCGATGCGCAAATTGACGCAAAAACACGGCGCTTTGCTGATTTTTGACGAGGTAATGACCGGTTTTCGCGTCCATTTCGGCGGTGCTCAGGCACTGTATGGGATCCAGCCCGATCTCTCCACCTTCGGCAAGGTGATCGGCGGGGGGCTGCCCATCGCCGCTTATGGCGGGCGCGCGGAGATCATGCGCAGGATCGCTCCGCTGGGCAACATCTATCAGGCCGGAACGCTTTCCGGTAATCCGCTGGCTGTCACCGCC
>JBBQLF010000406.1:0-4977 GCA_038327695.1 Bryobacterales bacterium | reverse complement strand
GGGCTTGCTGGCGTCGTTTGCGAACATGCTGCGATTCCTGCAGGAGCGCGGGGATCTGCCGCAGCCCAATGGCTTGGCTGACGTGGCGGGCCTGAACTCGTTTTTGAAAAACCAGTGTGTGCCGGCTGGGGCGGGATCCACGTTGTGTGACGGGTTCCTGGTGCCGGCGGGCAGCGACGAGCAGATTGTGAATCCATGGCGGATTCCGGGCTTTGTCCGCGGCGCGGCGGACGTGGAGGTGGGCCGGGCCGACGAGGAGACGTTGCGTGACTGGCTGGCTCAAGGTTCGCCGGTGCTGGTGGGGCTGCGGATGTCCGTGGGTGAGGTGCCGGCGGGCATGCACTATGTGGTGGCGACCGGCGTGGCCGCCAATGGGGGCATTCCGAGTTTCGATCCGGGCGAGTACTTCGGGCGCAATAGCATCAACAGCCTGGTGGGTGATTTTGAAGCCGGCGGGCGGGTGTGGAACGGAAAGATGGTGACGGTGTTGCGGCTGGTGGCGAGGGCCGCGGCGACCACGGGATTCTTCGTGCGGGCCGGCGCGGCGTACCAGATGGATGGGACCCGCGGCGGCTGCGCCCAGGTGCTGAACTGGCTGGACCGGACAGCGGCGCGGGCCGATGTGGCGGAGGCCCGGCCGCTGACGATGGCCGGATGTGACGGGAGTTCGGATCAATATCAGATGACGGTGCCCGAGGGCGGGACGGACGTCCAGTTGACGACGCTGGCGGCGCAGGCGGCATTGCAGACCGTGACGCAGAGCGGGCCGGGGGCGCTGCGCATCAGCGGCAGGCCGGCGTGGACACTGTCGCCGCAGGTGCTGGAAGTGGCGGCGGGCGGGGGCGCGGTAAACGCGGCCAACGGCGGGCCGGATCTGGCGCCGGGATCGCTGGCATCGATCGAAGGCAGCGGATTTGTGACGCCGGGCGCCGAGGTGACGGCGGAGGTGGACGGGACAGCGGCGAGCGTGGTCAGCGCGGGGCCGTTCCGGCTCAACGTGGCCTTGCCGCCGGGTTTGGCGGCCGGCCCGCAGGTGATCCGGATCCAATCGGCGCTGGGGTCTGTGGAGGTCCCGGTGGAGCTGAAGTTGGTGGCGCCGGCGATTTTTGAAGAGGCCAACGGCGCGGCCGTGGTGCTGAACGCCGACGGGCAACGCAACGCGCCGGACCGCCCGGCCCGGCGAACGCAACAGTTGACCATTCACGCCACGGGCCTGGGGGCGGCGTCGCCGGCAGGGGCGCCGGCGGAGCCTGTGAATGTACGGATTGGCGAGCAGGAAGTGCGCGGGACGGTGACGGCGGTGGCGCAGTTGCCGGGCGTGTACCAGGTCCGGATCGTGGTGCCGGCGGAAACCGCGCCGGGGCTGGCCGTGCCGCTCAGTCTGCGGCAAGGCCCTGTCGTTTCAAAAGTAGTCCAGATAGCCTTGGATTAAGACAATGGGGATGAAAACGCTTGACTGCTCAGTGAGGCACATGGTTAAATGGTTGGCAGTAGGGAAGTCCTGCCCTTCTTTCGTGGGAGAACTCTGAGCCGCAAGGCTTGACAGTGATCCCCGGAAGATGATATGTATTTGCTGACTGCTTCGTGCGGGAATGGCACTCATGGCTGGCAAGGATCCCGCGGGCACAGAGAAGAACTACAAGAGATCTAGATGAGGATTCACCAAGGAAGATCGAGTATGACTGCAACGGGCAGGTGTCCAGCCATTGCGCTGAGCCATCGCACCGATGCGGCGCGCTCGATGGCATGGATCCCGGCTACTACTTCCAAATGAAGCTCAGGTTGAAGATCTGATTCATCAATTCAAATCCGCATCTTCACAAGGAGAAGGAAATGGTTCAATTTCGTAAAGTAATTCTGCTGTTGGCAGTGCTGGCCCTCACGGCCGGTCTTGCCAGCGCGCAGATCAACCCGCTCGTATGCGTAGCAAACGCCGGCGTTCCGCCGATCGTGCGCTCCGAGGGCGTGGCAGAAGAAGTCGGTCAGGTGATCATCAACTGCACCGGTGGTTCGTCCACCGCGTCGGGTGTGGAACTCCAGACCATCAACGTTCAGATTTTCATGAACGCCAACATCACCAGCCGTCTGCTGTCGACCGCGGGCGCCGGGTCTGAAGCTCTGCTTCTGATTGACGAACCGGTCGGCGCTGAGCAGGTTGAAGCCGCTCAGGTTCCGAACCTAACCAAGTACATGGCATCGGGCGACGGCACCTACAAGACCCTCGGCGCAGCCGGGCGTCCGACGGTGTTCGGCGCACAGCAGGCCAGCCCCAATTCGGTGGTTTGGCTCAACGTGCCGTTCGATCCCCCTGGCACGGCTGGCAAGAACCGCGTGATTCGTCTCGTTAACGTTCGCGCGAACGCAGCTCAGCTCGGCATCGGCGGAGGCCTGATCCCGAACACGATGAAGATGTTCATCTCCATCTCGGGCACCGGCTCTCTCAGCCTGCAGAATCCGCAGCTTGACGTCGCCATTGTCCAGAGGGGCATGGTATTCGGCGCCAGCACCGCAACCTACAACCAGTGCGACCCGCTCACCGCGAAGTCCTATCCGATCAGCTTCACTGAGAGGTTCGGTACGGCTTTCCGGCACCAGCGGAGCCCCGGCAACCAGAACATTCTCGGCAGCATCTATAACACTGAGTCGATGTTCTACAACAGCGCGTTCGCGACTGTCGGCGCTGGCGCCGGCCTCGCCACGCAGGGCACCCGCCTGAAGGCAACGTTCTCCAACGTTCCGGCGAGCGTCACCCTGAGCGTACCTTGCACCATCACCAACACCAGCGGTGACAGCGCCACCTTGGTTGCCGCCGGCACCAACGGCTCCACCGCAGGCACCTGCTCGTCCAGCGCATCGACGGTCGCTCTGACCGCCGCTGGCACGGGCTTCACCGGCGCGGCCGTTTGGGAAGTGACCGCCTCTAATCCGGGCGCGATCTCCAAGCTGGATGCAAACGTGACCGTCAGCTATGCCTCCAATCCGCTGCCCGGCCTCGGCACGGCGTCGGTTGCCGGCAACTATGCTCCGACCGCCGTTACGGTTGTGGCCTCCACCGAAGCCGTTCCCCGTTTCGTCGACAACGCCGACAGCTTCGCCACCTTCTCAATCAACTCCTGCCGTACGAACCTCCTGTTCCCGTACGTGACCAACCTGGAGAGGTTTGACACTGGTATCGCCATCAGCAACACCTCCAGCGATCCGTGGAGCACGGTCAAGCAGGCTGGTGAGTGCTACATCAACTACTACGGAGCCGGCGCACCTGCAAAGAATCCCGCCGTTTCCACCGTCATCGCCGCCGGTGCCCAGCTCGTGTTCACCCTCTCGGGTGGCAACGCGCTCCAGGGTATCGAATCGGCCTCCGGGTTCCAGGGCTACATCATCGCGACCTGCTACTTCCAGTACGCGCATGGTTATGCCTTCGTCAGCACCCAGAAGGACGGCGGCATGGCTCAGGGCTACCTCGCCCTGGTCATGGACAAGGACATGTTCAACCCAACCCACGGCGGAACTCGTACGGGTGCCACCAGCGAGAAGTTGGACAACTAACCTCTGATCGCAAGATCAGCTAACCATCGGGAGGGGCTTCGGCCCCTCCCGATTTTTTTGGTTCACGCGTGATTCAGGCCGTGCGGGCCGCAGCCAGCCAGGCCAGGAAGGCGCGGGCGCAGCGGTCCAGGTTTTCCTCCGAGCCCCCACCTTCCAGCGGACTGCACATCTCATAGGCCACCGCGCCGCGGTAGCCGCCTTGGCGGAGCGCCGCCAGAAACCCCCGATAGTCAATGAAACCGGCCCCCATGGGCACAGCCTGGGTGGCGGGCGTGAGCGGCTCAAAGTTTACCACCGCCGGGTTGTAGCGGAAGCGCGGGCGGAGTTGATAGTCAGCCACCGTGGTGTGGACCGTGAGGGGGGCCATGCGGCGAGCGGCCTCACAGATGTCATCACCCTGCAGGGCGGGCGCCCAGGCATCGAAGCAGGCGCGGCAGTTGGGGTGGTCCACGGCGGTGAGCAAGTCATACAGCGAGAGGTAGTGGGCGGCGGAATCGTGGTGGTTCTGCACGCCCAAGGTGACACCGAAGGCGGCAGCGCGGTCAGCGGCTTCGCGCAGGGTCTCCACCAGGGTGTGAGCCGCGAAATTCGGATGGTCATAGGCGGTGAAGATCCGAACCACGGGCGCGCCGAGATCGGAGGCGCGGCGGCAGAGGGCCTCAATGTGGCCGAGCTGGATCTCGCGCTGCGGGATGTCCGGATGGCCGGCGTCGCCGGAGAAGTTGTTGTAGCCGGCCAGGATGGCGCAGTGGAGGCCGCGCGCGTCCATTTCCTCCCGCAAGCGCAGGCACTGCTCCCGGCCATAGTCCAACACAGAGAGGTGCGGGCGCTTGGCCATGAGCATGACGCCGGAGAAGCCGAGGGCGGCGGCGCGGTCCAGGAACGCATCGAGGGCAAGCCTGGCCTGTCCGGGCCAGACGCCGGCATAGCTGACGGAATGAAGGATGGGCGAGAGCGGAAGTGGTTCGGACATACGTCCGATCTTCTCACGGCCAGGGCGCCTCTAGCAGGCTGCTGAAGTACTCGCCCGGGCCGCGCCATTGGGTGCTGCGTCCTCCAGCGAGGAGGGAGGAGCGATGCGATGCCAGTGATCGTGAGCGGCGGCCGGCAAAGCTGGAGGACGCAAGATCAAGTGGCCCAAAGGGTTGCGGCGGTGGCCGGGCGGCGCTCGCGACGCGGCCGCGGGAGTATCCCGGCAGCCTGCTAGTGAAGTGTCCACGAATTGAGTGGACAAGTCCGGCAACCGCCCCGTTGAAGACGCGCTTGCGCTCCCTCACGGCCGCGGCTCTGTTACGGGCGCGTTTTCATCGGATTTGGCGGCCGGCAGGGCCATGGGGGACTCCTTCACCCTAAAAACGGCAGTTCGGCCCCCGCCGCACCCAGTTCGGCGTTTGCCGCCACCAAGTTCCAACTGCTGCGCAGATCATCTTC
>JBBQLF010000405.1:0-4997 GCA_038327695.1 Bryobacterales bacterium | reverse complement strand
GCTTGCGCGCGCGCCGCCACCCGTTCCAGGGACGGGCCCTCCACCATCACGCGGGCCAGGGGCTCGGTGCCCGAGAACCGCACCAGCACGCGGCCGCCGGTGCCGAATTCCTCTTCGGTGGCGCGGATTTCGGCCTGCACCGTAGGCAGGGCTTCCAGCGGCCGCTTGGTGACAAATCGGACATTGACGAGCTTCTGCGGGTAGGGCACGAAATCGGAGGTGAGCTCATCGAGCGTTTCGCCGCGCTTCCGGGCGATATCGAGCACGCGCAACGCCGTCAGCAGGCCATCGCCGGTGGTGGCGTAGTCCAGGAAGATGACGTGCCCGCTCTGTTCGCCACCGATGGAGTGGCCGCTGCGCAGCATCTCTTCAATCACGTACCGGTCTCCCACGGCAGTGCGGATGAGCGGGATGCCCAGACCTTCCACGGCCCGCTGAAAGCCCAGGTTGGACATTACCGTGCCCACCACGGCCGTCGGCCTCATGTCCTTGGCCGCAATCAACATGCAGTGGTCGCCATCGATAATCTTGCCGGAGCCCGACACCATGATGCAGCGGTCCGCGTCGCCGTCAAAGGCGGCGCCGAAGTCCGCCTTTTCCGCCAGCACGCGCTCTCGCAGATCGTCGACATGCAGCGCGCCGCAATTCAGATTGATGTTGCGGCCGTCCGGTTCGGCCCCGATGGAGATGACGTCAGCGCCGAGCTTGGCAAACAACTCAGGCCCGATGAAGGACGCCGCGCCGTTGGCGCAGTCCAGCACGAGCTTGACGCCGCGCAGCGAGCCGCGGAACGTCGAAGCCAGGAATTGAATGTAGTGGCGGTCAAACGCCGGGTCCTCGACCAGCGGAAATGCCTTTAGCGGCAGATCCTGTTCGAGCAGCGCGAAGATCCGCCGCTCCAGTTCGCGCTCGTCGTCGTCGGGCAGCTTGAACCCGTCATGGCTGAACACCTTCAGGCCGTTGTCCTGAAAGGGATTGTGCGAGGCGGAGATCATCACGCCGGCCACGAAGTCCTCAGTCTTGGTGAGGTAGGCGACGCCGGGCGTGGTGGTGAGCCCGGCGAAGAACGGCTGCGCCCCGGCATGGGCCAGCCCGCCTGCCACGGCCTGGGCAATCCACGGACCGGATTCGCGCGTGTCCATGCCAATCACCACGCGGGGGGTGCCGTGGTGCGCTACCCATTCTCCGAGTGCCGCGCCAAAGGCATAGATCGTCTTGGGATCCAGCGGGGGGGCGCCGGCGACGCCGCGAATGCCATCGGTGCCAAAGAGCTGTCTGGACATGTGTCTTCTCCGATTATTAGTGTGGTTTGGGCTGTAGCGCGACTCTGACGGTCACGCTTGGCGAGGACTGGAAAGTCACGTGCGCATTGCCCGAAAACGCCGTGGTGCGGACTTCGGCGCCGTTCTTGAGGCCCGCCAGGTTGATGGGATCTGTTTCCAGCTTCTCAATCTGGCTGACGCGGCTGGCCGGGCCGACAATTGTCAAATGGTCCGGCTCAATCCGGGCCGGGCCGGCCACGAACCCGTCCGGCGTGTTTTCAAATCGCACGACCACCGGAACGCTCTTGCTGAGCCGGGCCTCCGTGCGCAGGCGAATCTGGGATGGGACGGCGCGCTCGAGCGTGAGATTGGCGGGCAGAGCGACATTGCGCCGGTCAATCGTAAACGTGGTTTGGCCGGGGCCGGGGATGGCCGACAGATCCAGCACAACGGGCATCTGGCTGCCGGTGAGGCGGCTCAGGAGCGGGGAGGGTCCGCGTAACACCAGATGCACCTGCTCGACGATATCGGAGCTGATCTCCAGGTTGTTAGGGATGTTGCGGTACTGGATGGGCGCCGTGATGGATGCGGTGAGCTCCCGGGCTCCGTTGTAAATCATCCACAGGCCGAAGGAGAAGGCGACGCTGGCGACTTTCCACCAGAGATTTCGAATCCGCGGGCGGAGTTTCATCGGGCCGCCTCTTTTGGCGCCGGCGCCGGTTTGGCAGGGGGTAGGGGATTCGTCAGTCCGCGGCCCAGCCGCTGCGCCAGCCGTTCGATGGAGACATCGGCTTCCAGATCGCCCAGTGCGGCAATCGAGATGGTGCCGCGCTCCTCGCTGACAATGATCGACAGGCAGTCGGCCTCTTCCGTGACGCCGATGCCCGCGCGATGGCGTGTGCCCAGTTTTCGCGAGAGCTCGGGATTCATGGTGAGCGGCAGGAAACAGGCCGCGGCGGCCAGGCGGCCGTCCTGGACAATTACCGCCCCATCGTGCAGCGCGCCGCCGGGCTGAAAGACGGCCAGCAGCAGATCGCGCGTGACGCGGGCATCCACCGGCACGCCGCTCTCGATGAAGGTTCGCAGGCCGATATCGCGTTCCACCACGATGAGCGCGCCGACCCTGTGGGTAGCCAGATGGCTGACGGCGAACAGAATTTCGTCGGCCACCTCGCGCTTTTCCAGCCTGGAACCGAACCCGATCCAGCGCCGTTCGCCGATGCGCGCCAGCAGGCGCCTGATCTCACTCTGGAACATCACAATGACGGCAAAGGCGGTGTAGGGCGCCAGCAGTTCGAAGATGGAGCGCAGGAGAGTCAGCCCGGCCAACACGCTGACGGTGTAGGCCACGATCACCACGCCGATGCCGGACAGGATGTGCGCCGCGCGCCGCCCGCGGATCAGGCTCAGCACCTGGTACAGCAGGACCGATACGAGCAAAATGTCGATTGCCGCCCTCACGGTCAGCTGCGGCATGGAATTGACGGCCTGCTGGAACAGCTCTTTCAACAGTCCTCCTGCGCGAGCGGAAGCGCCCTTAACGCTCTAGTTTACCTGATTGGATTCCGGTCTCAGGGTGATTTCGGTTTCGGGCAGGGCGGTGGGCCGCGGCGGGGCTGGTTCGGGCGCGAGCAGAAGGATTGGGCACTCGTGCGCCGGCGAGCTAGTCGACGACGATGGCGGTGCCGGCGGCGGTCACCATCAGCATGCCCCCGCCGTGGGCGGTGGAGATGGTCTCATAATCCAGATCGACGGCGATGACCGCGTTGGCGCCGAGCTGGCGGGCCTGCGCGCACATCTCTTCAATCGCCAGATCCTTGGCCTTGCGCAACTCCCCTTCATAAGAGGCGGAACGCCCGCCGACGATGTCGCGGATGCCGGCGAAGAAATCCTTGAAGATGTTGGCGCCCAGGATGGCCTCGCCGCTGACGATGCCCAGATACTGGCTGATATTCTTGCCTTGTAGTGTGGATGTGGTGACGACTAGCATGTGTTGAGCCTAGTAAGGAATTTTAGTCACATTCGCCCGCCAGATGGCAAATGGGCCGCCGGACTCGGCGGCCAGCAATCGCTGGGCGGGCAGCGTCCGCTCTCCCTCGGCCAGGGGAATCTGCTGGTAGAGAAAGCTGTCGTCGAAACCCGCCGCGGCGGCATCGTGGCGCGAAGCGGCGTAGTAGAGCGCGTCGAGCCGGGCCCAGTAAATGGCCGCCAGGCACATCGGGCACGGCTCGCAGGAGGCATAGATGACGCAGCCGCGGAGGTCAGGCGAGGCGGTGAGGCGGCAAGCTGCGCGGATAGCCACAATCTCGGCGTGAGCCGTGGGGTCGTGCCACGCAGTGACATGGTTGGCGCCCTCGGCCAGGACCAAGCCCTGGCGGACAATGACCGCCCCGAACGGGCCGCCCGACGCGCTGCCGGCATTGTCGGCAGCCAGACGGATCGCCCGCCGGAGGAACTCTTCGTGCACGAACATCAGTGTACTGCCGCCGGGCGGCGGCCACAACGCAAACGGCGCCCGCGGCTGCACCGGTGAGGGTGAGCGGCGGGCGCGGCGTCCAGGTTCTCTTGGGCGGAGCGGTTACTTACCGGCGTTGAACAAGGCTTCGGCCTTGTCCCAGTTGACGACGTTCCACCAGTTGGTGACGTACTCGGGGCGGCGGTTCTGATACTTGAGATAGTAGGCGTGCTCCCATACGTCGAGGCCGAGCACGGCGTGCTTGCCCTCCATGAGCGGGTTGTCCTGGTTCGCCGTGGACATAATGTCGACACCGCCATCGGTGGTCTTGATGATCC
This sequence comes from Bryobacterales bacterium, assembly GCA_038327695.1. Classification (GTDB taxonomy): domain Bacteria; phylum Acidobacteriota; class Terriglobia; order Bryobacterales; family Bryobacteraceae; genus Paludibaculum. The sequence goes on along the minus strand of JBBQLF010000405.1, from coordinate 942 downwards.
ACGCCCAGCCGGAACCAAAGCGCCCGATGGCGGCGGCGGCGAACTTTTCCTTGAAGCCGTCAAAGGCGCCGTACTTGGCGTTGATGGCTTTGCCGAGGTTGCCCACCGGCGTGCCGCCCTTGTTCGGCCCCATCAGTTCCCAGAAGAGGGAGTGGTTCCAGTGGCCGCCGCCGTTGTTGCGGACAGCGGTCTTGATGGCATCCGGCACGGCTGCCAGATTGCCGGCCAGCAGCGATTCCAGGCTCTTGCCGGCGAGATCCGGAGCGGACTCCAGAGCCTTGTTGAGATTGGTCACGTAAGCCTGATGGTGCTTGCCGTGGTGGATCTCCATCGTGAGCTTGTCGACATGGGGCTCCAGGGCGTCATGTGCATACGGAAGCGGGGGCAGGGTAAAAGCCATTCGGGTATCGGTCTCCTTCAGGTATTGCAGATGATCGGCGGGCGGGAAAGGATGCGGGATCGTTGCACCGGCTGCGCTGTGAGGCCTAAGGTTTTTCACCAAGTCCGCCGATAGTGGGTCTGAGGGAAGGCCCCAATGACTACACAAGAAGATTCGCCCGGCCAGGATAGGCGCCCCGGCGAGCCTGGAATTGCGGAAGTACCGCCACAGGTGCTGGCGCGCCTGCTGATCGGGGTGATTCTGTTTGGAGTGGTGGCCAGTGCCGCCTATATTGTCACCCGGCGTTCGAGCGAAGCCGGGGCTCCGGTGGCGGCGGTGTCCGCTCCGGTGGCCGTCGCGGCTAACCTGCCGGCGCCGGCGGCGGGGGCGGTGAGTCCGCCTGGGGTAGTGGCTCCAGCGCGTGCCGCTGCCACCCCGGCCCCGGCGGCGGGGAGTCCGCCTGGGGCAGTGGCTCCTGCGCGTGCCGCTGCCGCTGCCGCCCCGGCCCCGGCCCCGGCGGCGGTGAGTCCGCCTGGGGCAGTGGCTCCAGCGCGTGCCGCTGC
>JBBQLF010000404.1:0-5000 GCA_038327695.1 Bryobacterales bacterium | reverse complement strand
TCCGCCGGGATGCGGAGACGGGCGAAGGAACGTACGCGGTGGTGCAGGCGGAGGATGAACTGGCGGCCATCGGCATGGCGATCGGCGCGGGCTGGGCGGGGGCGCGGGCGATGACCTGCACATCGGGGCCTGGGGTCTCGCTGATGTCGGAGTTTATCGGGCTGGCGTATTTCGCTGAGATTCCGGTGGTAGTGATCGACGTGCAGCGCGTGGGGCCGTCGACGGGGCTGCCGACGCGGACGATGCAGGGCGACATCCTGAGCAACGCCTTGCTCTCGCACGGCGACACGAAACACCCGGTGTATTTTCCATCGTCGCCGGAGGAGTGTTTCTCGATGTCCCAGATTGCGTTCGACACAGCGGAGCAGTTCCAGACGCCGGTGTTCGTGAATCTCGATCTGGATCTGGGGATGAACAACTGGATGGCGGACGAATTCGCCTATCCGGACACGCCGATGGCGCGCGGCAAGGTTCTCAACGCGGAGGATCTGGAGCGGCTGGGCGGATTCGCCCGATACGCAGACGTGGATGGCGACGGCGTGCCGTACCGGACGCTGCCGGGCACGCGCCATCCAGGCGCGGCCTATTTCACCCGCGGCACCGGGCACAACCCGAAGGCGGCCTACAGTGAGCGCGAGGATGACTGGATTCAGAACCTGGACCGGCTGACGCGGAAGTTCGAGACGCTGCGGCAGACGCTGCCGGCGCCGGAGGTGCAGATGGCCGCGGGCGCCTCGGCCGGCGTGGTGAGCTGCGGCACTTCGCGCTATGCCATGGAAGAGTGCCGGGACCAACTGGACGCCGAATACGGCACGCCGGTGAGCGTGCTGCGGCTGATGGCGTACCCGTTTGCGGACGGGTTGGGCGAGTTTATCGACAGGCACGAGCGGGTGTACGTGATCGACCAGAACCGGGACGCGCAGTTGCTGGCGCTGATGCGGTTGGACTTGAGCGCGGAGCGCATCGCTAAGCTGCGAAGCGTGCGCTACTACGGCGGCATGCCGCTGGACGCGCGGACAGTGACAGACGAAATCGTGCGGCAGGAGGGACTATGAGCGCACCGGCGGCACCGAAGAAAGTGAATCGGGTTGGGTTGGAGGTTTTAAACTACCGCGGCGGGAAGACGACGCTGTGCGCCGGGTGCGGGCACAACTCGATCACCGAGCGGCTGATTGAAGCGTTCTGGGAGATGGGGGTGGAGCCGTCGCAAGTGGCGAAGCTGTCGGGCATCGGGTGCTCGTCGAAAACCCCGGCGTATTTCCTGAGCCAGTCGCATGGGTTCAATGCCGTGCACGGCCGGTCGCCGGCGGTGGCGACTGGCGCGCTGCTGGCCAACCATACGATGAAATGCGTGGTCGTGAGCGGGGACGGCGACACCGCGTCGATCGGCATCGGGCAGTTCATGCACATGGTGCGGCGCAACATTCCGCTGGTCTATATCATTGAGAACAATGGCGTATACGGGCTGACAAAGGGGCAGTTTTCGGCCACGGCGGACGTTGGGGCGAAGCTGAAGACGGGGACGGTGAACGAGCTGCAACCGATCGATTGCTGTCTGGCGGGCATCGAGCTGGGCGCGACGCTGGTGGCCCGCTCCTTCAGCGGAGACAAACGCCAGTTGGGCGCCATCCTGAGGGCCGCGATCGCGCACAATGGGCTGTCTGTGATCGACGTGGTCTCGCCGTGCGTGACGTTTAATGATCATGAAGGCTCGACGAAGTCCTACGCCTACATGAAGGATCATGAGGAGCCGCTGCACGAAATGGACTTCGTGCCGAGCTTCTCCGATATAGAGGTGGAGATTGAAGAGGGCGAGGTCAGGACGGTGGCCATGCATGACGGCTCGACCCTGGTGTTGCGGAAACTGGAGAAGGACTACGATCCGACCAGCCGGATCCGGGCGGTGACGGTGCTGCATGACGCGGCGGAGCGGCGGGAAGTGGTCACGGGGCTCCTGTATGTGGATCCGGCGCGGCCGAATTTCATGGACGGGCTGGAGATGGTGAGTTCGCCGCTGGCGACGTTGCCGGAAAGCCGGGTGCGGCCTTCGCGCGAGGTATTGGCACAGATTGTGGAAGAGTTCCGGTAGAAGGAGAAGACGGCATGAAACAAACGGCGAAGATCGGACCATTGCTCAGCGCGAAGGGCGGAGTGGTGTGGACCGTGGCGCCCTCGGCCACGGTGTTCGACGCGATTACGGAGATGGCGGAGCGGGGGGTGGGCGCGTTGCTGGTGATCAGCGAGGGACGGTTGCTGGGGATTATCAGCGAGCGGGACTACACGCGAAAGGTCATCTTGAAGGGACACTCGTCGAGGGATATGCGGGTGGACGAAATCATGACGGGAGACGTGGCGACGGCGACGGCGGAGGAGACGGTGGAAGGGGCGATGCGGCTGATGACGGAGCGGCGGATCCGGCACTTGCCGATTGTGGAAGGGGAGCGTGTGGTTGGGGTGGTGTCGATCGGAGACCTGGTGAAATGGACGATCACGGCCCAGGAGGAGACGATTGCGCACCTGACGAACTACATTTCTGGCGGGTATGGGGTGGTGGGGTAGACCTCATCGCGCGGCCGCTCGGATGACGCTGATGAGGTAACGTAAGCTCGCCGAGCGCGGCGTCTCGATGTTGAGGTGCGGCGCGATGGCCCGGGAGCCGCTGATCTTCTGGTAGCGGTGCTTGGTGAGCGACTCCAAAACGCGGGCCGGCGTCTCGACAGAATCCGGGTTTCGGAAGCGAGCTGTCTGCTGTTTCCGAGCGAGGTTCGGGATGGTCAGACCGCGTTCGACGGCCTGCAGATCCCGGAGATAGAAGGCTTCGATTTCCCGGCAAGCGATGGTTACCCTTGCCTTGAATTTGCCGGCGCTCTTGCAGGAATCGACGAGTTTGTGCTTGGTTTTGGCGCAGTTTTCGCCATCCTGGCCGCACATCACGAGGAAACGGGCCTCTTGGTTCTGGTAACCACGCAACTTCTGCTTGAGTTGCCGGGTGAGGTCGCCCTTGCCTTCGAAGACGACGTAGCGCGTGAGAATTCCGGCGCCTTCGGGCAGGCGGGAGAGAAGCACTTGCAGGAGTACCTTGGCTGATTGCTCCTCCAGGAGGAAAACCAGCTCTTTCATCCTAAAAACGGCAGTTCGGCCCCCGCCGCACCCAGTTCGGCGTTTGCCCCCACCAAGTTCCAACTGCTGCGCAGATCATCTTCTGGGTGACAACCGTTTTTGCTGCAACCAGTTGCGGCTACACGTAGATGGCGGATTCTGACGGTCGCAACTGCCGGATTTAGGTTCATGCGGGGTTGGCTCCTTCAAAGAACCCCTGCTTCCAGAGGTAGCCCATCTTGTCTCCGTCGCGCATATAGCGGGAAACCTGTTCGCTGTCCTGAGCGCGGAGGATCTGAGACACTCCATTTTCCTTCGCCAACCAATAGACTTCCTCAAGCCGAAGGGAATTCAAGAGATCCGGGGAGTGGGTGGAGACCATGACTTGGCCGCCCCTGCTGGCGTAGCTTCGAAACTCCTCGGCCAACTCGGCCATCAGGGTTGGATAGCGCTGGTTTTCGGGCTCCTCGATGCAGAGCAGGGGGTGGGGGCTCGGATCGTGAAGCAGGACCAGATAGGCGAACATCTTGATCGTTCCGCCGGAGACGTAACGGTCGAGGAACGGGGTCTTAAAAGTCCCGTCCTGGTAACGGAGGATGAGATAGCCGTTTTGCGTCAGTTCGGGTTGGACACCCACGATGCCCGGGACACGTTGCTTCATGCGCTCCAGGATTCGATCAAATACAGGACGGTGGTTTTCGTACAGGTACTGCGCAACGCGAGGCAGGTTGTCCCCGGAAACGGATAAGTGCTCCTCCGAGCCGGCAGCATCTTTACGGCCACGCGCGGCGTTGATGTGGAAGTCGGATACGTGCCAGTTTTCGAGCAACTGGCGCAGTGCATTGGCTGCTTTGAAGCGCTGAAACTGGCCAAGACCCTTGATGGCGAGAATGTCCGGAGATTCGAGGCTCTGGTGCTCCCGCGTCAGTTCCAGGCCGGGCTTTTTGAAGTCCTCTTCATTCGCGATGGCAAATCCTGCGCCGTTCTGGAAGTCGAGGAAATAGAACGGCGCGCCATAGCGCCCTCGCTTGTAGCGAAGGGACTCACGCTTGATGAGAGGCCTACCGTCGTCCTGGCCAATCTCCAGGTGGTAGGTAACCAGCCGGGAGACCTTGACGATATCCATTTTGACTTGGATTTCCACGACGATCGACTCCTGCTCGTGGCCTCGGGTGACGATCTCGGGGAAGCGTCCCCGCGCGTCCAGCGCCTGGCGGACATTACCATTGAGGGCATCTCGAAGGAACCCGAATATATCGAACAAGGTGGACTTGCCAGTGCCATTGGCTCCGGCCAAAACCATGAAGTTCGGGAGGTTCTCGAGATGGATATCCTGGATGGATATCCTGGAAGGCCTTGTAGTTCCGGATCGTGATGGATTTGAGTCCCATTCCGGGGAGAGCCTCATCCCGCCGTAGACGGGATCATGCTCCAGTAGAACGCTTTGCGAGGAGAGACGCAACCTGAGACCGGCCGGTCTCAGCCGAGCACGTCGAGCGTGTGCCGCGATAGCTCTGCCGCCGTCCGCAGGACGACGAGATTGGCTTCCGCGGCCCGCTGGGCGGTCATCAACCCGACGACGGCCGCGCTCAAGTCCACAGAGTCCTCACCCGATGCAGCGGCCACCAGGGGCAGCCTGGCAATCTTACCAGCGACGGATTCCAACTGCTTCCCGGCCAGTTGGTAGCCACCCAGAGCGATGGAACTGATATTCATGGCGGCAGGGTCCGCAAATCTCATCGGCGAGGCGGGCGCGGGCTTGAGGCAATTTCTTGGCCGCACGCTCGTCGAGCGCGTCGCACGCCCTAACCGCTCGTCTCGGCGCGGAGCAGCGCCTGCTTGCGCGCCAGGCCCCAACGGTATCCGCCGGGCGAGCCGTCGCCGCGAATGACGCGGTGGCA
>JBBQLF010000403.1:0-5001 GCA_038327695.1 Bryobacterales bacterium | reverse complement strand
CGGCTCTGATTGGGTAAAGGTCGCGGCTCTGATTGGGTAAGGACCACTCCCCTTCCATGTCGCGCACCCACATTTCGGGCGTGTCAGATGAACTTGTAGGTGCCGGGCTCCGGCAACGCCGGCGGGTCCATTTTGAGCTTGTAGTCAAAGGCCTTCGGCATCAGATCGAGCTGCGATGCCATGGCCTGATCCCAGGTGACGGCCTGGCCGGAATAGGCCGATTCGCGGCCCATGATGCAGGTCATGGTGGACTCGGCGATGGACATGCCCTGATTCAGATACGGGCCGGTGCCACGGATGGAGGCGTGCAATTGCTGGTGCTCGACCACATAGGGGTTCACCTTGTCGTCGATGCCCATATCCAGTCCGTCGGTTGCGCCTTTTGTGCCCACCACCATGTCGCTGACATTGCTGAAGGTGCCGCGCGGATATTGGCGGCAATGCGATGAGTACTTCACGCCGTTGGCGTACTCAAAGTCCGACGCCATGTGGTCATAGATATTGCCGTAAAGTTCTTTGCCTTTGCGCCAGGAGATGCCGCCGCTGGCCACTACACGGACGGGGTGGGTGCCCATCACCCAATTGATGAAATCGATGTTGTGGAAGTGCTGCTCCACGATCTGGTCGCCGCAGATCCAGACGAAGGAATACCAGTTGCGGTGCTGCCATTCCATGTCGGCCCATTTCTCCTCGCGGGCCTGGACATGGAAGACGGGCCCGGAGAGGTACTTGGAGTAGCAGGCGCGGATATCGCCGATGGCGCCGCTCTTGATCTTCTCCACCGTCTGCATGTAGTTGGTTTGGGCGTGGCGCTGTGCGCCGGAGACCACGGAGAGCTTCTTCTGTTCGGCCAGTTTGGCGGCAGCCATGAAGCGCCGGCAACCGACAGGATCTGTAGCAATCGGCTTCTCCGTGAAAACGTGCTTGCCGGCGTTGATGGCCGCTTCGAAATGCATGGGCCGGTAGCCCGGAGGCGTGCAGAGCATCACCACATCCACACCGGAATTGACCAGCTTGCTGTAGGCATCAAAGCCGACGAAGTGGTTTTCCGGGGCCACCTGGATCTTGGCGGCGAAGTCCTTGACCAGGTCTTCCGCCTTCGGCACCACGAGCTTGCCATTGCGCGGTACGGGCCTGTCGGCATAACGCGCAGCGTTTCTCGGATCGCGCAGCCGCTTCAGCGAGCCTTCGAGCTTGTCCTCGAACACATCCGCCATGGCGACCAGCTCGACGTTGTCTGTACCGGCGAAGAGATCAGTCACCGCTTGGGTGCCGCGACCGCCGCAGCCGATCAAGCCGACTTTCAGTTTGTCGTTGGAGGCGGCCCGAGCGGCAGGAGGCTGGCCGAGCGTGATGGCCGTAGTGGCCGTGACGGAGGCAGTGGAGAGGAAGGTACGGCGGGATTGTGTGTTGGGCATGGGGATGACTCTATGCCCAACAAGATAGCTGGATCCGGTATCCAGCACAAGGGCATCCACTCGGGTGAGCAGTGCGATGGCAAGGGCCTACCGGCTGTGGCCCAGTGGAAGTCAGGCCAGGTACTGGCGGATCAACTTGACGTTGCCGGGCGGCGTCTCCAGCGGCAGGCACCCGGTGCCCATCAGGCAATTGGCCCGGCCGGCGGCAATGGCCAGGATGCGATCCACCTCGTGGTGAATGGTTGCGGTGTCATCGCAGGCCACAATGCGCGGATCCATGTTGATGCGCACGTTGACGTGGGGATGGGTTTCGCAGAGCCGGTCCACGAACCCCTGCTGGTTGGTTTCCACGTTGCAGACCACGTAGCCCGTTCCGGTGGCCAGGATGTCGTCGATAATCTTGAACGTGTTTCCGCCCATGATGCAGGGTACGGGGTGACCGGCGATCTGCGAGGTGAGCTCGATAATGCGGCGGAGAGCGGGCAGTTCCACGGTGCGGAATTGCCTGGGCGAGAGGAGCGGGGGCGCGGCGGCGGATTCAAAAAAGGCCACGTCCAGTCCGGCCTGGATCACCGCGTTGGAGAAGACGGCCTGGTTCTCAGCCAGCCGCATGAGCCATCGGGCGACATCGTCCGGCCTGGTGCCGACGTCCATGCAAAGCTGGCTGATTCCTCGCAGGTTGAAGGCGATGGAGAACGGCCCGGCGATAGGAATGCGCACGTCCGCCTGAGGCAACTCCGCCTTGAGGCGCCTGCCGACATCGATCACCATCGCGATGCGCCCGTCGTGGCGTGGATTGAAAGGCGCGATCTCCAGGGCGTCTTCCAGACTACTGAAGAGTGGCTCGTGCACAGCGGGGATGCCGTCGCCGCCGGGCACGGAGATCTTCGCCCCGTAGGCCTCCGCCTCCAGGTTGTAGATATCGATACCGACCACGATGGGCGTGTGTCTGTATTGGAGCCAGGCATCGCGGTGCCCGCGGAACATCAACTCGGCATCCCGAGACACGTCCCACGGAGTCCGGGCCACAAATCGCGAGGCATGTTCGTAGACCGATGGGTTGAATTGGATTTTCACACGGACTCTCCCTGAGGCTAGTGTAGTGCGTCGGACGGGTAGGACAGGACGGCGGCGCTGTGGAGATGAGGAATGCCAGGCGGCCCCGCGCCCGCGCTGCAGCCTACAGTGCAGTCTCCGAGCTAGCAGACGGCTGAGGAGGGATCCTGCGGTGCGGCTCAGCCGGCGCAGCGGACCAGACGAGCGGAGCTACCAGTGCGATGATGGAGAGCATGAAACGCAGGTCGTTTTTCGGAACAATGGCGGCGGGCGCGGCTCCGCTGGGAGTGGCGGGGCGCTCGGGCATGAAGATCGCGCGAGTACGGTACTACGCTTCGCCCGGGGATGCGGCGATGCGGCAGCAGAAGGCGCCGGGGCTGTTCAACCAGAGTACGAACGTAGTGGTGGTGGAGACGGACTCGGGGCTGACCGGCATCGGCGAGGGTGGGGCCAAGGACACGATGGAGCAGTGCGCGGCAGCGGTGATCGGGATGGACCCGTTCCGCATCCAGGAGATCTGGCAGCTGCTGTTCCGGGGCTACTTCTATCCGGCGGGGCGGGAGAAGCTGCACGCCCTGGGCGCCCTTGATATGGCGCTGTGGGACCTGAAGGCCAAGGCGCTGGGTGTGCCGCTCTATGAACTGCTGGGCGGGCTGACACGAGACCACGTGGAGTGTTACGCGACGGGTTATCCGTCGAAGGGCACGCTGAAAGAGACGGCGGCGGCCTGCGTGGGGGAGGGCGGCTACAAGGCGTTCCGGATCGGGCCGGCCGACGGGGCGCCGTGGGACCGGTTTGAGATGGTGCAGCGGACGGCGCAGATGTGCCGCGAGGTGCGCGAGGGAGTGGGCAAGGACGGGGCGTGGGCGGTGGACTTTCACACGCGGCTCGATATGACGGACGCGGTGAAACTGGCCGGCCTGATCGAGAATCTGGGCCCTTACTTCGTGGAGGATCTGGTGCGGAGCGAGAACGCAGGCGTGTACCGGACCCTGCGGGGGCTGGTGAAGGTGCCGATCGCGGTGGGGGAACAGTTCGGAACGCGATGGGACATGAATGAACTAATCGAGGGGCGACTGATCGACTACTGCCGGGCGACGGTGCCGAATGTCGGCGGGATCACGGAGTTCATGAAGATCGCGGCGCTGTGCGAGACGCACTACGTGGGGTTGATTCCGCATTTCACGGGGCCGATCTCCGAGGCGGCGCTGGTGCATCTGTGCTGCGCGTTCCCGGGGCCGGCGTTGATGGAGATGCTGCCGCGCGTGTCTAGGGGTGTGCCTTACCTGCCGAAGAGTTTCGATTTCCGGGACGGGAAGCTGTGGCCGAATCAGAGGCCGGGCCTGGGCGTGGAGTTTGACATGGCGCAGTTGCGGATGATCAGCGAGATCACGGAGAAGAGCCAGCCGACGCCGATCTACCGGCGGCCGGATGGTTCGGTGACGAACTGGTAATCAACTGATGCGGATGAGCACTTTGCCCATTGGGCCTTCGGCGAGGCGGGCGAAGGCGGCTTTGACTTCAGCGAACGGGAAGACGGCGTCGACAACAGGGCGGCGGTCAATGCGGTCCAGGCGGCGGACGATTTCGAGCCAGGCGGTCTGAGCTTCGGCGGGGCCATAGTCGCCGACGGAGACTCCGCCGATGCGGTTGCGGCGGAAGAAGAGCATGGCCGTGTTGAACTCGGGCACGGGGCCGGCGCTGCGGCCGACCACACTGATGCGGCCGTTCTGGCCGAGCGTGGCGAGCACCTGGTTAAAGAGAGGGCCACCGACGCTATCGACGGCGAGATCGACGCGAGCCGGCATCTTTTTGCGAAGCGCGGGGTCGGCGGGATCGAAGACGTGATCGGCGCCCAGGGCGAGGAGGCGCTGGGCTTTGGCTGGATTCCGGGAGAGGGCGACGACGGTGAGGCCCATGGACTTGCCGAGGAGCACCGAGGCGACACCGACTCCGCCGGAAGCTCCGGTGACCAAAAGAACCTGGCCGGCAGGCGGAACGCCGCCCCACTGGGTGAGGGCCTGCCAGGCGGTGAGGAAGACGAGAGGCGCGCCGGCCATCTGCTCCGTGGTCCAACCAGAAGGGACGGGGGCGAGGCTGGCGGCCGGGACGACGGCTTTGCCGGCCAGGGTGCCCCACGTCTCCACGCCCGCGTCGCAGCGGAGGATGCCGGCGATATCACCGGGCTTCACGTTGGTGACGCCAGCGCCGGTAGCGAGGACGGTGCCGGCACCGTCGCGGCCGAGGATGTGGGGCAGGCTCGGCTTTGCCGGATAAAGTGCCTGTGCGAGGAAAGCATCGGCGGGATTCAGAGCGGCGAAGTGGAGGCCGAGAAGCGCCTGGCCGGGGCCGGGCTGGGGATCCGGTGTGTCGCCGAGGCGGAGCTTTTCGACTCCGTCGTAGGAGTCCAGGAACCAGGCTTGCATGAGACGTCTCCTTCTTTCATTTGCCTTCGGCCGCCGGTGTCATTTGCCTTCGGCTTCCAGGTGTCAGTGGCCTTCGGCGGCCGGTGTCATTTGCCTTCGGC
>JBBQLF010000402.1:0-5015 GCA_038327695.1 Bryobacterales bacterium | reverse complement strand
GCCGCCCAATGGGTGGGCGGCGAGACCCCGCGGGATCTTCTGTTCAAATTGGGTTCGTATGTCGATGTCCTCCTCGAAGAGCCAGGCGATCTGCACGGTGGCTACCACTCGAAGGTCGGCGTAGTTGGTGACGTTCGAGTGGTCGCCACCGTGCAGATCGCCTGGCTCTTCGAGGAGGACATCGACATCCGAACCCAATTTGAACAGAAGATCCCGCTGGGTCTCGCCGCCCTCCCATTGGGCGGCGGCGCGCTGGCCATCGCCGGGTCAGTCTAAGGAGGACACTGTCATGCCTGCACCTCGACCATCACGTTTGAGCCTGTTGACGTTCCCGCAGCGTTTTGAAACCGGGACCGTTCGCGTGCGCTTCCTCTGTCTGCCGAAAGGTGATCCGGAGGCACCGCTCGCCGGGGGCCAGCCGCCGTTCTCCACCGCGAACCTGGTGTTCGCCGCGCGCCTGATCGGAAGCCTCAATGACCTGCCCGTCTCAGCACAAGCCACCACCGTGGCGCCCCTGGTCCTGGACCGCCCGCCGGCGGACAAGGCCTTGTTGCTGTCCGAGCTGACGCGCCAGTTCCGCATCGTTCCGCGTGTGGCGCCCGTCGCGGCCGGCCCCCTTCCTTCGTTCCGGAAGCCGCTGGCGGAAAGCTATCGCGCGCTGACCGGCAACCGGCAGCTCTCTTCCTACATCGCCGGCGCAGGCGACTTCGAATGCGCCTTGCACGATGCCCAGGCCAGCCAACCGGCCGCGCCCGCCGTCCTGGACGACGGCATCACCTGGGGCCGCCTCATCTCCTTTGTTCTGAAGCAGCCCGCCCTCGCCGAAGCGTGCGGCTTCATCGGGGCAGCCACGGTCACACTGCCGGACCCGGCGCTGTTTGCGCAAGGCGGCTGGCTCTACATTGACCTGCACGATACCAGCGCTTACGCCGCCGCGCCGGCCGGATTCACTTCCCTATACGCCGCCCGAATCCCTCCATTGAGCGTGGATGGTCCGCTCTATGGCGCTGTGCTGTTTCCGGTGGACGGCGCCAATCCCGTGGACGATGTCTATCGCGAGGCGGAGCGCTACAGCACCGGCTTTGCGCGAATGGTCCACGGCGCGCAGACCGAGGATCGCGGGGATGCCATCCGCCTGGCCTGGGATGACGAGCAGGTGGCGGAATGGATGAACCGCCAGGTGGACCCGGCGCACGACGCCCCCATGGGGACCTCCGGTTATCGCGTCGATGTGCGCCACACCGGCGATCCCTCATGGAACTCGCTCCAGCGCATCGCCAGCCGGGGAGACCTCATGTTGGGGCCCAACAGCCTGGGCCCGTTCACCGGCGATTCCGTCGTGGAAGTTGCGCCCGTTCAGATCGCGCCCGGGCGCCCCGGCCAGTACTGGATGCCGCCCTACTTCGCCACCTGGCGGGGCAGCTCGCTCGCGCTCACGGATCAGGATCTCGCCAATCTGCACCAGCATCCGGAGATGGACGGCCCGGACGTGCCCGCGCACAGGCTGGGCCGCGAGAAGGTATTCGTTGCGGTAGACGACAAGCTCGTTCCGCTCCAGTACGGCAGGACCTACGAATTCCGTGTGCGCCTGGCCGACCTCACGCGGGGCGGTCCCACCTCCGCCGATGACGGTCCGCTGGCTCCAGACTCGATTACCTCCATTGACTTCCGCCGCCGCACCCGGCCCGCGCAGATCAACGTACTCAAGCGGCCCACCAAGGACGAGCCGCTGCTGGAAATCGCCAAGCCAAGGCTGGGCCATCCAGACGCTCTGTTCACGGGGAAAATCAACTTCGCCGAATTGGAGGCCGACTTCCTGGCCAAGCCTGAACGCGAGTTCAGCGTCCCGGACCCCGATGTCCTCAGCGTGGACATTGGAGTGGAGGTGCGCTCGCTGGAAGGCGAGCAGCTCTCGTGGCTGCCGTTGTACTCCACCCGCCGCGTGTTCGCGGCTGACTCGATGACGGTCGACTTGGAGTTGCAGGATCACCCTGTCCTCGCCGGGTTCCCGAACCTGCAGCCGGAAGAGGGCGCGCTGGTCATCCCCACCGCCCGCAACGTCCGCCTCACACTCACCGCCATCGGCCGCGCAGACCCCGGCTACTTCGACTCCGATCAGGCGCGCCAGGGCATCCCGGTCACCGTGGAGGTGCGCGCCGACGCCATAGCTGAGGAGGCGCTGTTCTCGCCGGTAGACCAGCCCGTCCGTGGGTTCTTCTTCCAGCCGCCACCGTCCGATGGGACGGTCGCCAATCCCGTGGAACGCCTGGCGCAGGAGCTGGGTCTCCAGCACGCGCGGCTCACCGTCCGGGGGCGCGCCGGCCATCGCACCCTGTTCGCCTGCTCGCCGGAGCTGCATCACACCCTCGCCACTGAATTGTCCGCGGTCACCTTTGCCTCCAACGCAGACCTGATCCAGCGATGGGTCCATGTGCTGCAGTTCCGCATACATCGCGACTGGACCTGGGACGGATTCGCGGAGGCCGGCTCGGAGGTGCGCCGCATCGTGAAACGGCCTGGTTTGCCCGATGTGGATCAGTTTGCCGGGACCTTCCACCTGTCTGGCGCGTTGGCCGCCGCGGCCACCGACGGTGTGCCGGCCGATGTCCGCGCCCCGCAACGGCAGTTCACCGATGTGTACTTCTTTGACGCCTTCGATCCGAAGCCCCCGCCCGGCGCCTTCCCCGCGCAAGTCACCTTCGAGTACCGGATTGCAGCCACTGTCAAGGGCGCGGGCCCCGCGCCGGCGCCCGTAACGCTGCCGGAACTCCTGGTACCCGTGACCACCCCGCCCGCCCAAACGCCCAAGCTGGTATCGGCGGGCATCGCCCTGTCCGGGTTTGTGCCCGCAGACGACTACTCCTCCACCGCGCAGCGCGCCCGCTCGCTCTGGCTGGAGTTTGATTCGCCCCCGGCGGACCCGGACGACAACTACTTCGTGCGCGTACTGGCCGCGGCCCCGGACCCGATGCTCACCGCCGAGATCATTCCGGAAATCCAGGAAGCGCCCCTCCCGCTCGATCCCGAATGGATGCGGCTGATCGTCCCTGGCCAACCGCGCGACAACAACGGCCTGAACGCCATGGGCCCCCTGGCGAATAACACGCCGGACCGCAGGCACTGGATCGTGCCGCTACCGGACGGCTTGAGCGAATCGTCGCCGGAATTGTTCGGCCTCTATACTTACGAGATCCGTCTGGGCCACACCGAATCCCGCTGGTCCACCGCCCAGGGCCGCCACGGTCCCGCGCTGCGCGTGGCCGGCGTCCAGCATCCTCCGCCGCCTTTGGTTTGCCAGGCGGCCAGGACCGGGGAGACTATCCTGGTCCGTGCCCCCTTTGCCACGCCCGTCTACCAGGGCCGCAACGTCCGTCCGGCGTTTCCGAAAACGGAACTCTGGGCCGTGCTCTACGCGCGCGTCCGGCAGGCCGATGGCGTCTCGTGGCGCAACCTCGTCCTGACCCGGGTGGAGTTGGTCCCCGCCCAGTTGAATTTCGCCCACATCGCCCTGGACGCTCACGCCGCGGTGCTCTTCGGCGACGGCGAATTCGAACTCCGCGCGGTGCACGGCCTGCTCCGCCGCGTCGGCCTGCCGGATGACGCGCCGTTGACCGCCTTGGCGGTGGAGTTGTTCAAGAACGACTCCGTCCCCAATCCAGCGCCAGACCCCGTCGGCGCCGACCTCGGCTTCTCCCGGATCCTCCGCATCTCGCCGTTGGTCTCCGTGCCGCCTGCGTGCTGAACGCTGCAATCCGGCCGCGGCAAATATCCCTCTGTCCGCAGGCAGAACTCGGTACCGTGGTGAAATCGAGCACTTGCGATTCCCGGGCCCGCCGCGGCGAAGGCCACGTTACGCCGTGTTACAAAAGAGAATTCGTGCCCGAACTCATCCTCACCCTGCTCGCCGCAGTCCGTGTCTTTTTTCGGAGCCGCCGCGATACGGGCATCGAAATCCTCGCGCTCCGGCAGCAGGTCGGGGTTCTCAAGCGGAAACGGGCGCGGCCGGCATTGCACTCCTGGGCGGCTCTTCCGGATTTCTGGATAGCGTTGCGCAGGCTCTGGCCGCGCTGGCGTGACGTGCCCGTCATTGTGAAGCCGGAGACATTGATGATAGGTAATTGTCAAGTGAAAACGTAACGCCCTGATCGCTCGATAAGCCTGGACCCGAATTGCGATTCCTGGCTGAGTGGTGCGCCGCAGGGGCCATGGGACGGGTTCCGGAGTAAGGAGGCGGGAAAAGGGCGGGGCGCTTTCCTCGCACCCGGCAGGCGCGGAGGAATAGATGGAATCGGTGAGTGACAAAGGTTCGCAAACCATCCCCGACCGAATCTCCGCTGCTGTTTGAAATTAGTCCGGAGCCGATTGCTGAGACGCTTACGGCTTTGGGCGGCGTGCCGTTGGTGGTGCAGGCATTCCGCTCACTGGGCCTGCCAGCGAGTGTGCGTGAGCACGTGCGGATCAAGGCGCGGGATCGGGGCTACGGCGAAGCCACGATGGTGGAGAGCTTCGTGGTGTTGAACGCAGTGGGCGGGGAGTGCTGCGACGATTTTGAGCGGCTGCGGGAGGATCCGGGATTGAGCGAGTTGATCGGCCATGGGGTGCCCTCACCGGCGGCGGCGCGGAAGTTTCTGAATCAGTTTCACGCAGAGGAGAAGCTCGAGGCGGCCAAGCAGGGTCGAGTGGGGGGCGAGATCGCCTATATTCCGGAGGAGAACGCGCCGCTGGATGGGCTGGGCTTGGTGAACCGGGCCTTGGTGCCTCGGCGCTCACGAGAAATGACCCACCTCTGCTCATTTAGAGTTGCCCACGCCGAAAACAGGTTCTGCCACGTGGCGTGGCGCGGGGCTGGCGACATCATCCGCGCCGCTGGCGCATAAGTCTCTTGTTTCCTGTAACCAACTTGTGTGGCATTATCATCCGCGGCGAATGCCGCGTGGCGCGGCCAGCCGAAACGCCCTGTGGGGCAGCGGCCTGAGTGGGTCAGTTTTGGCGAGCAGAGGTGGGTCGTTTCTCGC
>JBBQLF010000401.1:0-5027 GCA_038327695.1 Bryobacterales bacterium | reverse complement strand
TCGTCCCCGGTGGCGCCGGCGACGCCGAGTTCTTCAGCCAGCGTGGTGGTGTGCCAGAGCCGGGTGGTGGCGAGTTTGGAGCAGGGGTAAAGCAAGCGTTCGACAATCATGGCGAGCGCGAGGTCACGCTGGCGGCAAGGCTTGGAGGAGAGGACGGAATCGAGGCCGAGCCGGCGCAGAGTGCCGAGGACGCCCTGGACGTGGCCGCGGGCGCGTTTTCATCGGATTTGGCGGCCCGCAGGGCCATGGGGGACTCCCTTACGCTCGCGGCTCTGACTGAGTCCACGCCGCTTGACTTTTGTGTCGCTCCCCCCTGCGCCTGCTCATGGAGTACACTGACGGTTTGGCCACTCCCACAGCAGGATCGTGGTGGGCCCGTGCCCTGTATCCTCAGGATCTCGCCTGGCTGCTCCTGTTCTCTGCCTTGGCCTGGGCCAGTCCGACGCACGGCGCCGCGGAGATCGAGATGCTGGCCGCCCTCGCGGTTGTCCAGGTGGCCGCCCCGCGCATCCGCGCGCTCAACACGCGGCATGGCAACCTCGCCATCATCGCCCTGAAGCTTGTGGTCGGCTTCCTCCTGATCGGCGTCACCGGAGGCATCGCCTCCAGCTACTATCTGATTCTGCTGCTGCCCGTGCTATCGGCCGCCACCACGCTCGGCGCCACAGGCACGGCCATCGTCACCCTGTTTGCCTGCTTTGCCTACATGGCCTTTATCCCGCTGGCCTACAGCCTTGGCTACATGCTGGAAGGTCTTTTCCTGCGCGACCTCAGTCTGCGCATCATCTTTCTGCCGCTGGTGGCCTACCTTACCTACGGACTGGCGGAATCCAATCGCAATGAGGCCACTCGCGCGCAGGGCGCCGCCGCTGAACTGGCCGAGGCCAACCGCCGCATCCTGGAAGCGGAGGCATCCGTCCGCAGAAGCGAGCGCCTGGCCGCGCTGGGCCAGCTCACCGCCGGCCTGGCTCACGAGATCAGAAACCCCTTGGGCACCATCAAGACTTCGGCCGAAATGCTACTCGAACGGCTCCCGGCCGGCAACGAACTGGCCCAGGAACTGGCCGGCTACGTCTCCACCGAAGTGGACCGGGCCAACTCTCTGATCACCCGCTTCCTGGAGTTCGCGCGCCCCATCCAACTCCGGCTCGCGCCCACCGATCTCAATGCGCTCACCGATTCCGCCATCGGCCAACTCGGCCACCAGTCGCCTTCGGCCACGCAGCGCATCCATAGAAACTACGATCCATCCATACCACTCATCCAGGCCGACAGCGAACTTCTGGAGCGGGTCATCTTCAACCTGATCAGCAACGCGCTGCAGGCCTCGCCCGATGACGCCACCGTCACCGTCAAGACCCTCGCCGCCGCAGGCTGCGTGGAACTGGCTGTCATCGATCGCGGTTCCGGCATCCGGCCCGAACACCGCGAGCAGATTTTCAACCCCTTCTTCACCACTAAACCCACGGGCGTCGGCCTTGGCCTCGCCATCACGGCCAAGATTGTCGATGAGCACAACGGCCGGATCAGCCTGCAGAGCGAGCCCGGACGCGGCTCCACCTTCGTCGTCTCCCTGCCGCTTCCTCCGCCGCTGTAAATTTTCCCGGCTGGCGCGCTTTTTTTCGGGACGCTCCGTAACTTTGGCCGAACAAATCAGACTTGCGCTCGTCTACTCATAAGCGAGGGCGGCCGCGCCCTGGCAAATGTCTCCAGGAGGAGAATATCAACGATGAGTTCGTACGCTACCGCACCAGCTCTGACCAACGGCACGCCGGTCGTACTCCCCCCTTCGGCCGGGACAAGAGAGGCCGAACGGCTGACCCGGAAAGAGCGCGAGCTGCTCAGTCTCCTGATGCAGAATCCAGGCCGTTGTATTAGCCGGGCGACTCTGTTGAAGACGGTTTGGAACTACTCGGAGGGCGCCAGAACGCGCACGGTCGACGTCCACGTGCAACGGCTCCGCCGGAAGCTGGGAGGCAACGCTTCGGCCATCAAGACGATCGTGCGCCTCGGCTACTGCTGGTTCCCTGAGCCCGATTCCATCGGCGCGCCGACGCCTGCCTGGTAGAACCAGCCCAATCTCCCGCAACCTCACTCCCGGTGAGGGACGTCTCTCCTAACAGGACCGGCAGGTTTAGGAGATGATCAAAGCGGGCATGAAGGCGCGAATCCTCATTGTCGAAGACGAAGACAAGTTGCGGCGCGTTCTGAGCCTGCAACTGGAGTCCAGCGGCTACGAAGTGCTGCTGGCATCCTCGGCCGAGGATGCGTTAAAGCTGGCTGAGCGGGCCAACCTGGTGCTGACGGACTTGCGGCTCCCCGCCATGGACGGCATGTCGCTGCTGGAGGCCATCCAGCGCCAGAACGCCCGCATCCCCGTCATCGTCATGACCGCCTTCGGCACGGTGGAGATCGCAGTTCAGGCCATGAAGAAGGGCGCCGCCGATTTCCTGCCCAAGCCGTTCTCGCTGGACCACTTGATGGCGGTGGTGCGCAAAGCCCTGGAAGTGCAGTCCCTGCGTGAAGAGAACGTCCTGCTCAAAGAGGAACTCGGCCGCCGCTACCAGTTCGAGAACATCGTCGGCTGCGGCGCCCGCATGCAGGAGATCCTCGGCGCGGTCTCGCGCGTGGCGCCCACGCGCACCACCGTGCTGCTCTGCGGCGAAAGCGGAGTGGGCAAGGACCTCATTGCTCGCGCCATCCACCATCACTCGCCGCGCGCCGCCCAGCCGTTCGTCAAAATCAACTGCACCGCCATCCCGGAAAACCTCATGGAGAGTGAGCTGTTCGGCTACGAGAAAGGGGCCTTCACCGGCGCCGTTTGCACCAAGCCGGGCAAGTTCGAACAGGGCGACGGCGGCACTGTGTTTCTGGATGAAATCGGCGACGTCCCCACGGCCGTGCAGGTCAAGCTCCTGCGCATCCTGCAGGAGCGCGAGTTTGAGCGCCTCGGCTCCAACAAGACGCGCCAGCTCGACGTGCGGGTCATCGCCGCCACCAACGTCGATCTGCGCAGCGCCTTGGAGGAGGGCAACTTCCGCGAGGATCTCTACTACCGTCTCAACGTCTTCCCCATCACGATCCCGTCCCTCCGCGAGCGGAGTGAAGATGTTCCGGTGCTGGCGGATTACTTCCTCCAAAAGTTCACCCGCGAAACCGGATCGCGCGTGGCGGGCATCTCGGAGGAGGCCCAGCGCAAGCTGGTTGCGTATCACTGGCCGGGCAATGTCCGCGAGTTGGAAAACGTCATCGAGCGCAGCCTGCTCTACGCCGCCGGCACGGTGCTGCAACCCGGCGATATCCGGCTGGACTACGCTCCGCGCCGAGCCATCAACGGCGCGGGCGCCGCCTCCAACGGCCACAACGGCGATTTCCTGCCGGAGGGTGTCTCGCTGGACGAGCACGAACGGCAGTTGATCCGCGAAGCCCTGAAGCGGGCCGCCGGCAACAAGAGCCAGGCCGCGCGCCTCCTGGGCCTGTCGAGAAACGCACTACGCTACCGGCTCTCGCAGATGGGTCTGGAGTGACTGCCGGCGTTCGAACCACAGCTTCGCGAAGGTGCTGATCAGAATCACGGCCCCTCCAGCCAGCGCCCGTTGGCCCGGTTTCTCTCCGTGGAAAAACCAGGTGAAGAGCGGGTTGCCCACCGGCTCCAGCAGCAGAAGCGTGGACGCCTCGAACGCCGTCACATGCTTCATCCCGTGCGTCAGCAGCCAGTAGGCCAGCCCAATCTGGACAAACCCCAGGTAGAGCAGAACCGCCCCGTCGCCGGCGCTGAATCCCGTGACCGGCAGGGCCGCCGGTATCGAAATCGCGAAGGCCAGTACGTTGCCGCAGACCACGGTGGCCAGAGCCGATCCGCCTGCCTGCCACCGCAGGCCCGCCAGTGTCAGCGCGTACGCCGCGCCGGAAAACACGGCGAAGAGATTCCCAAGCGCTGGATCCGGCGCGGTCGCCACCGGATTGCCGACGCCGGTAAAGAGCACCACCATGCCGCCCAGCAGCGCCGCCGTGAAGACCAGATCCCGGTGCTTGACTCGCTCCTTCAGGAACAAGGGCCCAATCAGCAGCAGGTACGCCGGCGCCGTGGATTGCAGAAAAATAGCATTGGCCGAAGTGGTCAACTTGGTGGAATGGACGAAGCTGACCAGCGTGAGGGCATAGGCAAGGCCGACCGGCCAAACGCGCCAGTTCCAACCGCGCCGCGCCTCCGGCACCAGGACGGCCAGCGCGATGGCGGCCACCAGGCTCCGAAGGCCCGCGGTCTGCCATCCATTGAGTGAGGTGGCCTTGATCGCTGCTCCGCCGGTGGAAAACAGCAACGCCGCGGCCAGGACCATGAGCCGGCTGAGCATTCCAGCAGTGTAGCAACCAGCGTTGCGGCGGGCTCCTGCTGTGGTTCCATGCATTCGTTTGAGCCACTTCGAATGTGGCCCTCCCGTGGCGCCTGGCTCGCGGTTCTGTTCCGCTGTTCTGGTGCGCCTGGCGGCGCCGGGGAGGATTGGCCGATGGCCCCGCCGCTCCGCGAAGGCCTGCGTCCGGCCGTCCTGGCGCAGTTGGACGCCCACATCCGGGCGGAACTGCCGCACGTTCGGAGTCTGCTGATCGCTCGCCACGACCGCTTGGTCTTTGAGCGATACTACGCGGATGCCTTCGCCGATGGCCTGCACAATATCCAGCCGATGACGAAAAGCCTCTCCTCAGCGTTGGTGGGACTTGCTCTCAGAAAGGGACTGGTCGCATCGCTGGCGGACCGGGCGCTCGATTATCTGCCAGCGTATCGCGAGGTGGCCGCCGATCCCGGAATGCGGGAAATCACCGTCAGGCACTTTCTGACCATGGCGTCCGGCATCGATGAGATGCCATTGAGCTTCGACCAGGGACGCGTGTTCGGCGACAATTAGACTCGGCCAAAACGGCAATTACTTGCAGCCGGCTGTCACCAGTGAGAGGTGCCTACTGAGGCGCGCTGCAGTCAGCACCGGGACTGAAATAGCTTGGGCTGGCATCATGCGGCAAATCCTGGG
>JBBQLF010000400.1:0-5032 GCA_038327695.1 Bryobacterales bacterium | reverse complement strand
GTTCATGGATCCGGTGTGCAGATCGGTAGAGATCGAGTCCGGGTAGAACTTCTGCTGGAACGCAGGCACAGCGACGGGCCAGTAGAAGCTGGCGCCGCCGTGGCCGAGGTCAAACAGGACGCCGCGCTTCCGTCCGGCCTGCATCACCGGGTTGAGCTGCCCATTGGGCAAGACCTCCATCCGATGGCCGCTGTAGCAGTGGGTGTAGATGTCGCCGGGCCGGAGCTTGGCGGTCAGCAGCGCGTTCAGGTTGCGTTGTTCGTCAGTCTTGCCGAAATCCACCATCAGCGGGGTGGAAGTGGCGGCACCGGCCTTCAAAGCGTTGTCGACGTCCAGCCAACCGCCCGCAGCGAAGTGCGCCACTTTCAGCCCGATGATCACGTCGCGGTGGGCCTGAATCATCCGGACCGCTTCGGCGGAGTCCATGTCGGCGGGGTCGTTTTCCCCCTTCGGCGCCATGCCCACGGCGCTGATGTTGAGAAACGCCAGCACGCGGGTCTTCGCCCTGTCGATCACCCGCTGGCGGAAATCGGGAAAATTGCGCCAGCCCGAGGTGCCTGCGTCGACCATCGTGGTTACGCCGGTACGAAAGGAAAAGGTATCGGGATACACGCTGGTGTCGCCGGTCAACGCCTTCAGACCGGTTCCAGCATAGACGTGGACGTGCATATCGATCAGACCGGGCGTCACATAGAGCCCGGCGGCGGAGACTGTGCGCTTGGCCGAACCTGGGGCAATGGCCGGAGCGACGCGCGCAATCCGCCCGCCGGCAATGGCCACGTCCATTACGCGATCAATGTTGTTCTTGGGGTCAATGACATGACCGCCCTGCAGGAGCAAATCATAGGCGGGCTGGGCCGATGCGGCGAGGCACCAGGCAGCTAGAGACACTACTCGGCAAAATAAGTTCATAAAGACGCCTTCTGACCTCTCAGTTTAGCTGCAACGCCGATCCGGGGGAAGCCCCGAGGGCGGCATCTGCGGTAACATCTCCCATGCGAAGTAGGAGCTGAGACCATGCGTTTGATGTTGCTTCTGTTGGCGGGCGCGGCGGCCCTGGCGGCCCAACCGCGGGTCCTGACCCCGGCCGGGGCGGCCAAGCCCGTCGGGCCTTACAGTCCGGCGCTGGACACGGGCGCCTACGTCTACGTCTCCGGGCAAGGCGTGCGCGATGGCGCAGGGGCGATGCCGGATGGGATCGAAGCGCAAGCGCGCCAGTGCCTGGCCAACGTGCGCGCCCACCTGGAGGCCGCGGGCCTGGATTTCCGCCATGTCGTTGCCACGCAGCTCTATCTGACGGAGATGACCAACCTGGCGGCCGTAGAGCGGCAGTGGGCCGAGGCCTTCGGCGCCGCACGCCCGCCGCGCATCACGCTGGGCGTGGCCCAGATGCCCACCGGGACGACGGTGGAGATCACAGTGGTGGCCCGGCGCGCTCCGGATGCCCGGGTGTATCTGGACGCCATCTACGCCGGGAGCCGGCAGGAGGCGGAGCGGCGCCTGGCCGCGGCGCTTCAGAAAGCAGGGCTCAAGCGCCAGCGCGTGGTGATGGCCAACTGGTACACGACCGGCGCGGCGGGGCCGGGCGTGCTGGGCGTGAGCGCCCTGCCGGGCCAGGCGCAATGGGCCGTCTCCGCCATTGCCGGCAAGGCCGGGCCGTCCGGCAGCGTGTTTTGCGAGGTTGTCTCATCCAGCGGCGCCGGCAGCGTGGAAGAGCAGACGGCCGAGGCCTTCGGCAAGCTCCAGGCATGCCTGGCGAAGAAGGGCGCCACGCTCAGTCATCTGGTGGCCACCAATGTCTATCTCGACGACATGGCGAATTTCACGCGCATGAACGGCGCCTACGCGGCCGTGTTCCGGGGCTTGTATCCCACTCGCACGACAGTGCAGCCCGTGGCGTCCGCGCAAGCCGCCGGTGTGGCCGTGCGGATCTCGGGCATCGCCGAGAAGCCCTGAGATGCTTGCGTTGCCGTGAGCCCGTGATAGACACTGCAAGTCAAGAGGTATCCGCCATGGCTGACCGCCGCACTTTCCTTCAATCCCTTTCGAGCCTGCCCGTGCTGGGTGGCCTGTTCGGCGGCGCAGCAGCCGCCAAGCCCGCTGTCCGCGACTATTTCAAGGAGCTGGCGGTCACCCCATTCATCAACGCCGCAGGCACCTACACAACCCTCACGGCTTCTCTGATGCCGCAGGAGGTGATGAGTGCCATGCAGTACGCCTCCAAGCACTTCGTCAATCTCATCAAGCTGCAGGACGCCGTCGGGGCGCGGATCGCGCAGATGCTGGAATGCGAGGCGGCCATGGTGACGTCCGGCGCGGCCGGGGCCCTGACGGTGGGCACGGCGGCCTGCCTCACGGGCAAGGATCAGAGCAAGATCCTGCGCCTGCCGGATCTGCAGGGCATGAAGACCGAAGTGATCATGCAGAAATCGCACCGCTACGGCTATGACCACGCGGTGCGCACGTGCGGCGTGCGGATTGTCGAGATCGAGACGGTGGCGGAGTTCGAAGTGGCAGCCGGCCCGCAGACGGCCATGATGCTGTTCTTCAACGACGCCGAGCCGCGCGGGCGCATCGACGCAGCCGGCTGGGTGGCGCTGGGCAAGAAGCACGGCATTCCGACGTTCAACGACGCTTCGGCCGACGTGCCGCCGGTGAGCAACCTGACGAAGTACAGCAAGATGGGGTTCGACCTTGTCACGTTCTCCGGCGGCAAAGGCATCTGCGGCCCGCAGAGCGCCGGCGTTCTCGGCGGCCGCAAGGACCTGATCGAGGCCGCCCGCCTGAACACGTCGCCTTACAGCGATTCGCTGGCGCGCGGCCAGAAGGTCAACAAGGAAGAGATGCTGGGGATGTTGGTGGCCCTGGAGATGTATGTCCAGCGGGACCACGCCGCGCAATGGAAGGAATGGGAACGCCGCGTGGGCGTGCTCACCGCCGCAGTGAAGGGCCTGCCGTCGATGACCACGGAGGTGCAGATCCCGGAGATCGCCAACCACACGCCGCATCTGTTTTTGCGCTGGGACGCGGCGGCGCTCAAGATCAGTCCTCTGGATGTGCGCAGGAAGCTGCTGGAGAGCACGCCGTCCATTGAGGTGACGCCGTCGACGAGCAAGCAGCAGTTGGTGATGACGGTCTGGATGATGCAGCCGGGCGAGACCGAAATCGTCGCCAGGAAGCTGAAGGAGATCTTCCGCGCGGCCTGATGTCAGGTGGCGTGGAGCTGCCGGACGATGTCGCAGTTTTCCGTGATTTCGTCCTTGTACTTCGGCCACATGCCGACGAT
This sequence comes from Bryobacterales bacterium, assembly GCA_038327695.1. Taxonomy (GTDB): domain Bacteria; phylum Acidobacteriota; class Terriglobia; order Bryobacterales; family Bryobacteraceae; genus Paludibaculum. Next base: position 1,746 of record JBBQLF010000400.1, on the reverse strand, counting down.
GGTGGCGTCGCCCGGCTTGATGTTGTCGAAGGCGAACTTCATGGCCGCCGCGATCTGCTCGCGGCCGGCGCCAATCCGGCCCGCCCCGATGATCTTGAAGCCGAGGCAGGGCTTCTTGGTCTTGCGGATGGCGGCGGTCATCCGGATGGGGTCCTTCTCCAGGAAGGCCTCGCCCAGCGGGCGCTCGCCGTTCAGGGCGGCACGCGTTTCTTCGGGCGACCGGCTGACGCGGTAGAAGCACGTCATGTAGTAGTCGGTCGGCCAACCCTTGCTTTCGATGTAGTCCAACACTTCGGGATTGTGCATGGAGACGCCGGCCATGAGACCGGTATCGCGGACGCGCTTGACAAACTCCAGCACGCGGTCCATTTTGCCTTCGCGGAACGCTTCGTCGGTGCGATTGCCGTGGTGTGCCATGCCGAGGAAGCCGAGCTTGGCCAGAGCCGGGATCATGGCGAAGTCCTTCTGCAACTCAAAGTCGCTGAGGAGGAAGGTCTTCAACTTCGAACCCCGGGCGCGGATGCCTTCCAGGATGGCGATGGTGTCCTGGTGATAGTGCAGTTGCCAGGCCGTGACGCCGCCGCGTTCGGCGGCCAGCACGGTCTCAATGCGCCGCTCCGGCGTCATCCACTCGCGCATGCTCATGTCCAGATTTCTGTTGAAGTGGGAGTAGCCCATCAAGGGGTTGGTCCCGATTAACATACGCGAAATCTCGTGCTTGCCGCCGAACTTGACGGTGGGCAACGGAGCCGGCGTCTGGGCCGAGGCCGCCGCCGCGGCGGTAAGAGTCCCGGCCGCCTGGAGGAACCCGCGTCTGGTATTGGTCATCTCGCACCTCGCTGCAGAAAACAGATCAACCAGTCTGTTTTATACACCGAAACGCATGGAGTGGGCAAGTTTGCTCCAAGTTCGTTCGAAGGTCGCTCCAGGCGAGGGTCAGCCGTCAGGCCTCATTGAAGGAGTAGCCGAAGCCGCGCACAGAGCGGATAAGGAGCGGATTAGCCGGATCCGATTCGACCTTCTGGCGAAGGCGGAGTATGTAGACGTCCACCGTGCGGTCCGTCACCGCGCGATCGTGACCCCAGACGGAGTCCAGCAATTGCTCGCGGGAGAACACCACGCCCGGACGCGCCATGAGGAACTCCAGCAACTTGAACTCGGTGGCGGTTAACTGCAACTCGCCGCCGTCCAGGCGGACGCGGCACGAGGAACGGTCCAATTCGAGCGACCCGGACTTCAAAGCTCGAACGGGTTGAGCCTGCTGCCGGAACTGAATTCTGATGCGGGCGATCAGTTCCCGCACGAAGAACGGCTTCACGATGTAGTCGTTGGCGCCGAGTTCCAGGCCGACGATGCGGTCCGTTTCCGACGCGCGAGCCGTGAGGAAGATGACCGGGATGGGCGCCAGGTCCGGATGGGAACGGATGCCTTTGCAGATGTCGAGTCCGTCGGAGTCCGGCAACATGATGTCCAGCAGAATCAGGTCCGGCCGCTCGCGGCGGCAGAGATCGACCGCGCCCTTGCCGGTCTGGGCGCCTACCATCTGGAAGCCTTCCTTTTCGAGGTTGTACTTCAGCAGGGCATAGAGGTCAGTGTCGTCTTCAATCAGCAGGATCTTCTTCATGGGCCGTAACCTACCCTTACAAATACCGCGTCTTCCGTGACGGTTGCGTGACGAATTGGTGAATAGTCGGCGTCAGATCCGTTTAGGGCCTTCGGCACTCGCGAGAAACGACCCACCTCTGC
>JBBQLF010000399.1:0-5033 GCA_038327695.1 Bryobacterales bacterium | reverse complement strand
CGCTGTTCGCTGCAGGCATAGGAGGGCGCCGTATCGAACACGCGCACACCCAACTCAAAGGCGCCGCGGAGAAACTCCAGCGCTGCCGCATCATCCGGCACCGGCGAGGGCTGGAAGCCCCAGGCCCGCCCGATTTCCAGCAGCCCGAGGCCAAAGCGCGGGCCGTTCATTGCTCGTTCACATCCTGGATGTTATTGATTTCCGCCTTGCGGACGCCGTAGACCTTCTTCAGGATGCGGCAGAGCTCCTCGGCAAACTTCTTGGGGTGCTCGGTTTCGTTCAAGTCCACCTCCACTTTGATGTACACGTCAATACTCTTCATCATTCGGATGGTACGATAAGTGGTTTGGAACGTACCAGCTGCACTTTGTGCGAAACCCGCCCGCCGCGGCGCTCCTGCCCGGCGCTCCATCAACTGATCTGCGCGCCGTGTTGCGGCGAAGAGCGCGAACAGACCATCGATTGCCCCTTCGACTGCGAGTTCCTGCGCGACGCCCGGGATCACGACCGGAGACCGGACGTCGATCCTAAGACGCTGCCCCATCCCGATGTGGAGCTCACTGACAAGTTCATGGAGGAGCAGCAGCCGCTGGCCATCGTCGCCGGGCGGATTCTGCTGGTGGCGGCCATGGACACACCCGGCACGGTGGACTTCGACCTGCGCGAGACGCTGGCGTCGCTCACGCAGACCTACCGCACGGCCGAGAGCGGGCTCATCTTTGAGTCTCGCCCGGCCAATGCCATCGCTGCCGCCGTGGCGGACCGGTTCCAGGAGGAGATTGGCCAGTTCCGCGAAAACATAGCCCAACAAACCGGCTCTCACTCGGTCCGCGACAAGGACCTGCTGGGTGTCCTGATCTTCTGGCAGCGGATGGAGTGGCAGCACAGCAACGGGCGCCGCAAGGGCCGCTCCTTCATCGAATCGCTGTTTGCGCTGCTGCCCCCACCGGAGCCTGAGCCGGGCGGCGGCCAGCTCATCGTCTGACGGGTCCATTCAGAGCCGTCGATGATCGCCCAGTTGATTGACTCCACGGAAATTGCGCCGGAAGTGCGCCATTTCCGCTTTGCCGTGCCCGGCGAGGAACGGCTGGATTTCATCCCGGGCCAGTTTGTGTCATTCACTGAGGTGGTCCACGGCCTGCCCGTGACGCGGGCCTATTCCCTGGCCGCCGCACCGGACGGCAACCGGTTTGAACTCTGTCTGAATCGGGTTCAGGAAGGGCTATTGTCTCCGTGGATCTTTGAGATGAAACCCGGCGACACGGTGCAGATGCGCGGTCCGCTGGGCTACTTCGTGCCCAGGCAACCGTTTCGCGACTCCGTATTTGTGGCTACCGGCACCGGGGTTGCGCCGTTCCGGGCGTTTCTCGGGTGCGAGCCGGTTCGGGTGCACCCAGGCCGGATCAGCCTGCTTTTCGGTGCCCGCCTGGCCGAAGGGTTGCTCTACCAGGCCGAGTTTGAGCAACTGGCGGCCGCAATGGCCGGCTTTCGCTTCCTGCCCACCGTCACGCGGCCCCAACCGGATTGGACTGGCCGCACGGGGCGCGTGCAGCAGCATCTCCCCGAGGCGCTCGATGGCAGGACAGACATCGACGTCTATATCTGCGGTCTGAAGGCGATGGTCGATGAGGTGACTGAGCTGCTCAAGGCCCGCGGCTTTGACCGCAGGCAGATCATCAGGGAGAAATACGACTAGAATCGTCGTATGGGTTCCTCCAGGGCCAAGTGGGGTATTTTGTTGGGCGCCGGGACGATTGTATTTGGCGTCACAATCGCTCTGGGGCTGAAATTGCTACCCAGTCCCCACAACGAAACTGATTATCTGGTGGTGGGTTGCGCGGCGACATTTCTCTCGCTCGGCGTGGTCTTCCTGGTACTGCTCAATACCCAGATTCGGCCCCAGCCAGCCTTGAAGCCAAGCACCGAGCCCGAGCCCGGCGGCGTGGGCCGTGGCGAGAAGCCTCCCGGAAGTTAATCATCACTACCTTGGTAGAGATTGGGGGCGGATGCTAGCCTGAAGGTATCCATGCCCCCAGCGAAGCTGTCTCCGGCCGAGGTACTGAAAGCAGGCAGCTTCCATCTGCGCGGGCCGATCAGCGAGGATCTTCACAGCAGTTCGACGTCGTTTTCCAAGCCGTCCACTGGCCTGCTGAAGTTCCACGGTATCTACCAGCAGGACGATCGCGACCTGCGCAAGCAGAGCCCGGAGCGGGTCTATTCGTGCATGGTGCGGGTGGGTGTTCCAGGGGGCGTGCTCCGCGCCGGACAGTACCGCGAGCTGGACCGGCTGGCGGACACCTGCGGCGATGGCTCGCTGCGCATCACTTCGCGCCAGGACATCCAGTACCACTACGTGGGCAAGCGAAACCTGAAGAGCCTGATCCAGTCTCTGGATGCCGCTGGACTGTCTAGTTTGGCTGCGTGCGGGGATGTGGTGCGCAATATTACGTGCGATACCACGCCCATCGGGAGCCCGGAGCGGGTCGATCTGATGCCGTTCGCCGGGCGCTTGCGCGACGAATTGAAGCCGCGAACGGCTGCCTACGCGGAGATCTGGCTGGATGGCGAGAAGGCGGCATCGCTGCAGGGGCAAGAGGAAGAGCCGCTCTACGGTGACACCTACCTGCCGCGGAAGTTCAAGATCGCCTTCACGTATGAGGGCGAAAACCTGATCGACATCTACTCCAACGATCTTGGTTTCGTTCCGCACGTGGAAGGGGGCAACCTCGCCGGGTTCACGGTGCTTGCTGGCGGGGGCATGGGGCAATCCAACGGCGTGAAGGGCAGCCATCCGCGGCTGGCGGATCCGGTCTGCTTCATCGGGCCTGGCGCTGATGAGGTGGTGGCCGTGGCGCTTGCGGTGGTGGGGATCCACCGGGATTTCGGCAATCGCGGGGACCGCAAGCTGGCGCGGCTGAAGTACGTGCTGGACGAACGCGGGCTCGCGTGGTTCCAGGAGGAGCTCGCGGCGCGCCTGGGAGCCCCCCTGACGCCGCCGCGGGACCTGCGCTGGCACAAGCAGGAAGACTACCTCGGCTGGCACGCACAGGGCGACGGGCGGTGGTTTTTCGGCTTGCGCGTGGTGTCGGGGCGGCTGCGGGGCGCGGAGCGGGCGGCGGTCCGGGAAGTGGTGGACCGGCTGGATTGTGAAGTGCGGCTCACGGTGCAACAGAACCTGATGTTCGTTGGGCTCGACGATGGCGGCCGTGTCCTGCTGGCAGAGATCCTGCGTGGGCATGGCGTGAAATTGCCTGCTGAGCTGCCGCCGGTGCTGCGCCATTCCATGGCGTGCGTATCTCTACCCACCTGCGGCCTGGCGCTGACGGAGAGTGAACGAGTGCTGCCCGGCGTGGCGGCGGCGCTTCAGGCAGAACTGGATGCGGCCGGTCTGCCGCAGCAAACTGTGCACGTTCGCATGACCGGCTGCCCGAACGGGTGCGCGCGGCCCTATACGGCCGAGATCGGCATTGTCGGAGAGAGCGTCGGGTTGTACACGATCTATCTGGGCGGCTCGCCGCGCGGAGACCGGCTCTGCCATGCCTGGAAGCGGCTGGTGCCCATGGCGGACCTGGCGGCTGCGCTGCGTCCGCTGTTCGTCCGCTACGGCGCCGAGCGCACCGGCGGTGAGGCCTTCGGCGATTGGTTCGCGCGGGCGGGAGAAGCGGCGTGATCCACATTGTGGGCGCGGGTCCGGGGCGGGCCGATCTGCTTACCGTGCGGGCAGCCCGGCTGCTGGCGCAGGCCGGTGCGGTGCTCTATGACCGGCTGGTCTCTCCTGAGGTTTTGGAACTGGCCCGGCCGGACGCCGAACTGATCGACGTGGGGAAGGAAGAGGGCCAGCAGGACCGGATTCAGCAGGGAATCTACGATCTACTGGAAAACTGCGCCCGCCGCCACGAGACCGTGGTGCGGCTCAAGGGCGGCGACCCGATGGTCTTTGGGCGTGGAGCCGAAGAGTGGGCCTGGCTGGTGGAGCGCGGCTATGAGGTGGAGGTAGTGCCGGGCATCAGCTCCGCCGTGGCCGTGCCGGAACTGGCCGGGATTCCCGTCACCTTCCGCGGCCTGGCTGGCGGATTCGCCGTACTCACCGGCCACCGCACGGACGGGGCGTGCACGCAGTGGGCCGCCTATGCGCACGTGGACACACTGGTGGTGCTGATGGGCGTTGGCCATCGGGTAGAGATCGCCACCTGTTTGTTGAAACATGGCCGTGCGGCGGATACGCCGGTGGCGTTCATCGAAAACGGCACCACGCCGCGAGAGCGCGTGACGCAGGCCACGCTGGGCGAGGTGGCGCGGGGCGTTACCAACGTGCGCGCGCCGGCCGTGATGGTGATTGGAGAATGCGTCAAGCTCCGGGACACGCTGATGTCTCAAACCGTAGGCACTGGCGTGCGGATCCGGTGATCACCAGCCAGCCTTGGCTTTGACCGCCTTCCACGCATCGGCGCCATAGAAGCCCTGATGCGTCCAGGTCACTTGTCCCTTCGCGTCGATCCCAACAACCACCGGGGCCTCATCTTTCACGATCCCCAAGGCGGCGCGCCAGGCTTTTTCGTCCTTGTACAGGCACAGGGACCGGTCCAGCATCGCGGCCGGCGCGTCCTTCCTCATGCCACTGCGGATCATCGGCCGGATGAACCGCGGGGCGGCCTCCAGCATCGCCGCCGTCCAGACGGGCGCGCCGTCCTTCGTCAGTGCCGAGACCCAATCGGCGCTCCGCTCGCCCGCGCCCTTGCTGAAGCTGAAGACCACCACGGCCGGCTTTCCGCCGAACGCCTCGGGCATGGTCACCTTGCGGCCGGACAGGCTCTCCGCCTCGGTACGCGGCAACGCCTGGCCCCACAACGAGGCCCAGCCCAGGAGCAGCAGGAGGGTTCGCATTGTTCGCAGGGTAGCACTGCTTAAGAGCCGTTATGGAATGGCCATTCCAACCGCTCCGTCGAAAACGAGGCATCTTGTGCGCCATGCGTGCCCGCCCCCTTCGCCGCTGGCGGCATGTTCATTGGTTCCGGTGACCCGCAGGGCCATAT
>JBBQLF010000398.1:0-5041 GCA_038327695.1 Bryobacterales bacterium | reverse complement strand
GTTTCCCGTAGCCAGTTGGTGTGGCGTTATCATCCGCGGCGAATGCCGCGTGGCGCGGCACGCCGAAGGCCCTCTGGCGCAGCGGCCTGGGTGGGTCACTTTTGGCGAGCAGACCTGGGTCGTTTCTCGCGAGCGCCGAAGGCATTCGAGTGAAGGGCGAGTGGATGTATCTGTATCGGGCGGTAGAAAAAGCGGGCAAGACAGTGGATTTCTACTTGAGCCGCAAGCGTGATGTGAATGCGGCCAAAGCGTTTCTGCGCAAGGCGATGAAGGGGCAGCGGGTACCGGCGAAGATCACGCTGGATGCGTATGCGGCGTCCCATCGAGCGGTCGCGGAACTGAAAGACAGCGGCGAGTTGCCGAAACTGGGGTAGTGCGCAGTAGCAACAGCTGCATACGATGCTCGGGCTCAAGAGTTTCGCTACCGCCGCAGTGGTGGCCGGCGGCATCGAACTGGCGGAGAAGATCAAGAAGGGCCAGTTCAAAACCGGCAAGCTCGGCGGACGCACGGTGACGATGCCGGAAATCTGGTGGGCTGTGTTGGCTGCCTGATCGGAGCCGCTCGGAATCGAACAGGCGAGGTGGCCAAAACTAAGCCAGCTCTCAATTTGCACCAGAGCCGCCAGGGCAACGGTACAGTGAATTGCGGCGGCTGAGTCACAATTGTACTGTGATTCTGGTCGCAAACTATGGCCCCACGGCATTGCCGGGGCGTTCCTTAGAGACTATCGCCGAACTTCTCTATCGCCACTCTTACCAGTTGGCTGCGCGTCCTGACGCCGAGGCGATCGAACAGCCCGCGCAGCGCCGCTTTTACGGAGCTCTCAGAAATCCCGAGCTGATCGGCGATCTCCTTGTTCAACATCCCCTGGAGCAACAGCCTCAGAACGCCCATTTCCCTGTCGGACAATGACGTGCCAACATCAGGCTTGGTGCGGTCCAGCGCCTCAAACATCCCTTTGAGGTATCGCTTCTCCAGATAGACGCCTCCAGAGGCGACGTCGCGAATGGCGTTGCACAACTCACCCGGCTCGCTATGTTTGTGCAAGATACCCGCGACACCAGCTTCCACCAATTGAACGGCTTCCTTCTCGCTGAGGCCCGCAGTCACCACCAGGATGCGGCCGGAGTAGCCCCGGGATGCGGCTCCGAGCACGAAGTCCAAGGCCCGCTCCTGGCCCAAGTCCACATCGAGGAGGACGATATCCACTTGAGCGCGGTCCAGGGCCGCCAGTCCTTCCTTCACAGAGCCCGCCCGGCCGCTGACGGAGAACCCGGGCTGCCGTTCCAGAACGCCCGCCAGTCCTTCACGGAAGAGGGCGTGGTCGTCCACCAACAGTAAATGAAGCGGCTCTTGCGCGGCTGAAGCCATCAAATTGGATTGACGAATCGCCGCTCCGGAAAGTAACAGCGTATTGCCGTTAATTATCATTCGGCCGCCTGCAGCAGAATCGAAAAACAGCACCCCTGCTCGGAGGGCTGAAGCCTCAGTTCGCCACCGTAGCTCCGGATCAGTGCGCGGGAGACGTACAGACCGAGGCCCACTTGGTTTGAGGCGTTCTGGAACGGCTCAAAAAGGTCACTGGGATTGGCGAGGCCCGGACCGGAATCGGCAACGGAGACCTCTACTTCGTGGCCGGCCATTCGGGCGCTGATGCGGAGAGTGCGCTCTAAGCACTGCTGCACGGCCCGGTGGCTGTTCTGAACCAGATTCAGCAGCGCCTGCACCAGGCCCATGCTGTCCGCGAATACAAGCGGCAGCCCCGGCCCGATGTCCCATGTCAAGCGCCCGCCGATTTCAAGCCAGGCGGGCTCAATCAGGAAACGCAATTGATCGAGTGTCTCCGCCAGATCGATGGACGCCAGAGTAGGCTGGACCTTGGCCGCTAGGTCCATCGAGGCGATTCGGGATAGCCCCTGCACCAGGTTGCCAAGCGCGAGGAACTCCTTCTCCTTCTGATCGTTCGCCCCGGCGGCCAGATTGGAGTAAATCATGGAGATGGCGCCACAGATGTTGCGGATCTCATGAGACACCGCACCGGCAATGATGCGGTTGTTGGCCAGCAGATGCCTCAGGTTCTGCTCCTCCCTTTCGCGCATCTCGTCGGAGGAATCCACCGCGATCGCGGCCAGCCGCCGCCCGCGCGGCGTCTGGTACATGGAAAACCAGATCTCGGCGACGAACAACTGGCCCTCCAGACGTCTGCCCTGACACTGGGCCGCTGAGCGGAAGACGGCGGTTCTCGGGTTCAGTTTGAGAGCGCCCGCCAGCACCGGCAACAACTCCGACACGCAGACCCCTGCAATTGAGCCATCCGCCGGCAGACCGAAGAGGCGCTCTGTCGCCTTGTTTGCTGAGAGGACCCTTCCGCTTTCGTCCAGTGTGAAGATGGCGGCGGGACTGCTTTCGGCCAGGACATTCAGGTGTTCTTCCAGGTCACGGCGGAGACCATGCTGGCGGGTGAGTTCTTCCAGGTGTTCGCGGCTGAGCCGTTGATTGCGGACAATCTCGTGGATGAACAGGCCGGATCCGGAATAGGCGAAGAGAGCGATGACGAATCTGACGATCTCGTCCGGCTGCGACACCGGCACGGAGAACGCCGTGCGGCACAAGGCGCACGCTAGGGAGAGGAACAGCAACTCTCCACGCTTGCCAACAAAGGCGAGGATGACGATTGGCAGGACGTAGATCGCCCCCAGACTGATCTGCTGCCCAATAGACCAGTCACTAAGGGCGATGAGACCCGCGCTGAGAAAACACAGTAGACGCACGAGTCGAGGATCCAGAGATTGGATCCAGGAAACGAGGTTCATGGGCCGCTTTGCGTGCATCCTGAGGACCAGCTAACAACAATATCTTAACTGGGCCGCTCAGATCACGGGTCGTCCGAAAGACGCTCGCCGTTGACCGAAAGACATCGTAACCTTCTTAACACATCGAACTATGATGGCTATTCGGGCCGGTGCCCGGTGGCAGTAACGCATGAGCAGTACACAAGCAAACTCGCTATGGATGGAGGAGGCGCAGGGTGTCCGGCATTTGGCCGCCAGGCTGTCGCTGCTGGCGGCGCTGGCCTGTGTGCCCTACCTGCCATTCCTTGGCCTGCCATTCATCACGGACGACTATGGCCAGATCTACTTCAGCAGGCAGTACGCGCCCGTGGAAGGATGGGCGGCCCTGGCCGCGGACCCGCTCTACCGGTGCCGCGCTACCTCCCTGTTCTTCACTCACTGGATCGATCTGGTGTTTGGGGCTGTGCCCATGGCGCACGCCATGGGCGGACTGCTGCTGCATACCTTGTGCACCTGGATGGTCTACGCGCTGGGCGCCCTGCCCTTCATCAAATGGGATCTGTCCCTGATTGCGGCCGGTGCGTTCGCGGTGATGGAGGGCCACCAGGAGGCAGTGGTCTGGATTGCGGCTCAGCACGAGCCTTTGATGTTCCTCTTCGCTTCTGCCTCAGTACTGCTTTTTCATAGAGCGCTGACATCCCGGAAGGAAAGGGGCATGGCAGCGGCTGGCGCGGCCGCAGCCTATGTTCTGGCACTGTACTCGAAGGAGTCCGGCGTGGTGGCGCTGCCAGCCTTGGCGGCGCTTTGGTTGTGGCGCCGCCCGCTATCGAAACGGATGGGGTTGCTGCTGCTCGTCCTGACGGCTTTGACCATTTGGTACGCGCTGGCGATTTTTCGGGCATCGTCCACTCACCAGCATTTGAATGACGGCACCTTCGCCTGGAACAGTCCCTTTCTCTCCACGCTGGCGCGGAGCATCGGCAGGATGTTGTGGTTTTGGGGGCTGGCGGCGGGCGTGCTGGTGGTCTCGGCCGGTAGGGACGCCATGAAACGCGTGGGCGTCATTGCCGTGGGCTGGATGGCGGTGGCCTTGTTGCCTTACAGCTTCCTCGCCTACATGCCGCGGGTTCCCAGCCGCCACACTTACCTGGCCAGCGCAGGCCTGGCTCTGTTGCTGGCGGCCGGACTGGTCACTTTGAGGGAACTGGCGCGGCCCAGAACTGCCGGATGGGCCCTGGCGCTGTGCTCCATCTTCTTCGCACACAATGCCTTGTATCTCTACTTCAAGAAGCTGCCGCAATACGAGCGCCGCGCCGCCGCCATGGAGAAGTTTGTGAGATTTGCCCGGGGCGTCGAGGGCGCCGTGGTGGTGATGTGCGCGCCCTTCCCGCTGGCGGTCTATCAGCAGGCGGCGGCGGTTGCGCTCCAGCGGCCGCTCAATAGCGTCAAGACCGCGACCACCGGCGAACGGACCGCCGCCGTCTTCTGCGACGAGGACCGTCCATGAACATTCCACCGAAGCCACCCGCGGCGCCGCGCTTCCCCCACAGCCTGAGTGTCTTTTTTCCGGCCTACAACGATGCCAAATCCCTGCCGGCCTTGATCGCCAGAACCTTCGAGGTCTTACAGGACCGCGTGGCCGATTTTGAAGTCATCGCCGTGAACGATGGCAGCGTGGACGAGACGGGCCAGGTACTGGAAGCGTTGCAGGCGCGCCATGGCGAACGGCTGCGCGTGGTGACACACGCCACGAACCGAGGCTACGGAGGCGCGCTACGCAGCGGCTTTGAATCATCCATCAAGGAGTTTGTCTTCTACACCGACGGCGACGGCCAATACGACGTGGGCGAGTTGCCCCTCCTGCTGGAAGCCGTGGCGCCCGGCGTGGGCCTGGTAAACGGCTGGAAATTGCGGCGGCACGATCCGCGGCACCGCATCTGGATCGGCCGCGTCTACAACGCCTTCGCGCGAACCCTCTTCCGGATCCGCCTGCGGGACATCGACTGCGATTTCCGGCTGGTCCGCCGGGCCTTGCTGGGGCGCTCGCCTTTGACCGCTACCAGCGGTACGGTCTGCGTGGAACTGGTCAAGCGTCTCGAACTCAGCGGTGCGAGGGTGGTTGAACTGCCGGTACACCATTACCCCCGTCTCCATGGAAGATCGCAGTTCTTCCGGGTGCGGTCGCTCCTGGTGACCCTCTGCCAGTTGATCTCGCTCCACTGGACGACGGTGCTCGCCCCAGGCCGCC
>JBBQLF010000397.1:0-5051 GCA_038327695.1 Bryobacterales bacterium | reverse complement strand
GGTGATGTCGGCGATCTCGGCCGTCATCCTTCGGATTTGCGCGGCGTCGGGCGCGCTGGTCTGGCCCTGGGCGAGCCAAGCCAGTACGGCGATCAGGCAGCGGGCGGCGCAGGTGCGAGCCAAGTGAGAAGAGTCCCTCTTTCAGAATAGACGTAGCCGGCGGCCAGAAGGCTCAGCAATCCGCCCAGGGCCGCCGTTCCGCGAGCCCCAGCCACGCTGGCCAGCGCCCCCGCCACCAGGCTGCCCACCGGGAACATGCCCACCACCATCGTTGAAAACAGGCCCATCACACGGCCCCGGTAGGCGTCGTCAATCCGCGATTGGATGGCCGTGTTGGTGGACGCGTTCAGCCGGAACTGCGAGGCCCCGATCACCGTCATCACGGCCAGGGACAGCGGAAACACCGGCGACCAGGCGAACGCCAGATACCCCAGCCCGGTGCCCGCCGCCGCCGTCAGGATCACCAGATAGAGGCTCGACGCACCGCCGCTGGTGGCCAGGTTGAGCGTGCCGAGAATGGCCCCGGCCCCGAGCGCGGCCGTCAGCAGCCCCACGCCCGGCGCGCCGCGGTGGAAGATGGCGTCGGCGAAGATCGGCGCCAGCGCGATGCCGGGCGCGGAGGAGAAACTGATGGCCCCGGCGGTGATCAGCAGAACCCGCACGGCCCGGGTCCGCCAGGCGTAGCGGAAACCGGCGTGCAGGCGCTGCAGAGGGGATTCCGTCGTGGGCGGCGCCGGGGCTTCCCTGACCCGCATGGCCAGCAGGCTGCCCAGCACGGCCAGAAAGCTGGCCGCGTTCAGCGCGAAACAAGGGCCCTCGCCCACCCGCGCCACGGCAAATCCCGCCAGCGACGGCCCCACCACACGCGCCGCGTTAAACGTGGCCGAGTTGAGACTGATGGCGCCGATCAGATCCTCCTTGCCCACCAGGTGGATGAACAGGGATTGCCGCGCCGGGATGTCAAAGGCATTGGCCACGCCCAGCAGCGTGGCCAGCGTCAGGACGTGCCAGATCTGGACATGGCCGGTCAGCGTCAGCGTGGCCAGCACAATCGCCTGCACCATGGCCGCCGCCTGCGCCAGCAGCACGATGCGCCGCCGGGGGAAGCGGTCAGCAATCACCCCCGTGATCGGGCTCAGCAAGAGGATGGGCGCGTTGGCGCAGAACCAGGTCAGACCGAGCAACCATTCAGAGCGGGTCAGGCGGTAGATGAGCCAGCTCTGGGCCAGTTGCTGCATGGCGGTGCCGGCCAGCGAAACGGCCATGCCGCCGGCATAGAGCCGGAAGTCGCGGTGCCTGAGAACATGAAACGGGCCGCCAGCCATACAACGATGGTAGCCTTTGAGCCCGGCTATCCCATTGCGCTACAATGAAATGTCATTCGATCACCGGGAGGTCCGTTTTGGTTGAGAAGGCAGCAGCGAAGGTCAAAGAGAATCTGTACCAGGCCACATACCTGGGTAGCGGCACGTTTATCATCACCAAGCCCAAGCGCAGCAAGCGGAAGTTGCGCCAACTCCGCCTGAAGAGCCCCGGCACGGGCATGCGCAAGTAGGCTCCCCCAGTCCTTCCTCCGGGACGCGCGCGCGGATTGATCCCTTCTTGCCGCGCGCTTTTCGTCCGGATCCACTCACCCCGCCGCCGGCCTCAGTAGTCCACCCCCTTGACGTAGGTCCTCAACGCCGCCGCGTTCGGAACCACTTCGGTCGGCCGCATCATCTCGTTATCTTCATGATCGATGATGTGGCAGTGCCAGACATAGCCGTGTCCGCCATTCGGGTCGAAGGGGAAACTGGCCGAGGCTGGAACGATGGCGGCAGCAATATCCGTCGGCGCCCAGCGGACGACGATGCGGGTCACCTGGCCGGGATACATCACCACCGTATCCTTCCAGCCGGCCTCCTGCGGCAAAGGCGGGGCGGGCGTACCCTTGAGATAGGCCGGCTTGCCCTTGGCCAGGGCGGCGATGTCGGGATTGCCACCCACGGCCCGCGCAATGCCTGTGTTGTAGTGGAGCGGCGGCCCGAAGCCCGGGACGTACACGCCTATCGGATAGGGCAGGCCGGTCATCGGGTCATAGCCACCGCCCGGGAACGCGGCCGCATACGCGGCGCTGTACGCTCTTAAGTCGAAGGCCTGGCGGTTCATCAACTGGAACTGGACCAGGTGCAGGTGGATCGGATGGGCGTCCGCAGTCAGGTTGACGATCTCCCAGATCTCCGTCTCGCCTTCCTTCGGCAGTTCCGAAAGGTAGTTCTTGCCGGCGCCGTCGATGGTGAAGTCCGTGCGGGTCTCAAACGTGTACATCGCGCCCATCGCCGTTTGCGTGACGCCGTTGATCCGTTGGCCGTCCCACTTGGTGTTGTTCACCAGGATCTCCAACGGGCCGCCCGGATACTTAGTCATCAGGTTGGTCACGGGATTGACGGCATTTTGAGCCATGCCCATCACTTCGTTCAGGGTCAGTTGGCGGGTCTTCTGGACCGTCACGCCAGCAGCGACAGCGCCCGTCGCCGGGTTCGCCAATCGCACCATTGCCTTCGGAGCCGGACGCAGGACGGCACCCGCCAAGGCGGGGTTGAAGCTGAGGTCTGTTGCCGGCGTGCCCACCACCCGGAACTGCATGATCTGGCCGGTAGTCCCGCCGTTCGCCGCGGCACCGGCCGGGAACGGCGTCTTTGCGGTGTTCCTGAGGGTCCAGGTGCCGCTGTAGCGCATGCCGTTGGGGCCGATCACGCCAGCCTGGTATCCGGCGAAGTCGATGATCACCATGTAGCGTTCTCCGGACATCATCAGCAGCTTCGAATTGTTGCCCGGAGCGCCGACCTTCACGGGTTTGTCCAGATATCCGCCGTCGGTGCCGATCACCCATAGCGCCGGACCGGCGTTACCGGAAACCGGATCGTTCAGGAACATTTCGTACGTGCGGGCGTTGGAGCCGTTCAGGAACATGAACGTGGTGCGTTTCGGCGCCACCGTCAGGTAGGGCCAAGCCTTGCCGTTCACGCAGATCGTATCGCCGGCAAACTCGGGCACCCAGTACGGATGCTCGGGGTTGGGCGTCCACAAGAGTCCGCCGGAACTGTCGGACGGGAAGTACAACTGCCCGGTGGTGTCGAACATCCGGTCCTGGATCACAAGCGGGACCAGCGGTGGCAGATTCTGCGGGTCGTTGGCTGGGTCCGTGAGCAGGTAGGCGCCCGCCAGTCCACAGTACACATTCAACCGCGTGACGCCCAGGGTGTGATCGTGGAACCAGAGCGGTGCGCCCTCCTGCGAGTTCGGATACCGGTAGATGCTGTATTTCTGCGGCCCGGCGCCGTCCCTGCTGTAGTAACCATGCCCGGCGTATAAGCCGTCGCTGGTGAACCAGGCATCCGGGCCGCCATCCAGCACCGGCGGGACCTCGCCCCCGTGCAGATGAACGCACGCCGGGACGGGCCCACTGTAATTCTGCGCCCCTTCGGAGCCATAGGCCGGGGGCATGGCCATGTGATTCCACATGTTCACTCCGTTGTTCAGAGGATCCGCCCAATGCAGCGTCTGGTCCGTTCCATACTTGTACGCCGGCACCTGGGTGGTGGCGGCCCCGCCCAGATTGTTGACGAACTTCATCTCAGTGGGCATGCCCCGCGTCGCGACGATCACGGGCCCCACGTAGGAGGTCCGGTTGGTTTGACCGGGTCGCAGGTAGCCCCAAACCCTGGTCGGCAGCCCCATGCTGGCCGGCAACACCTGAGTTTGGAATTCCGTCATTTGGAGTTCGATCTGGCCGCTGCCAGCCACGATGGTATCGAGCGCCGGCAACGGATCAACGAACTTCGGAATGGCAGACCCAGGCAGCGGAATCTGCGGGGATTGAGCGGCCAGTGCTCGCCTCAAGCCAAACGGCAGCAGCATACCGGTGCCCGCGCTGAGGTGCAAAAAGTCTCTTCGTTTCATGGAGTACCCTCGATTCTGGTCGGGACCGCCGCTCGCTCCGAGCTTCTGGATTCACGCCCAGCGATGGCCGCAAGGCTGCCCGCCTTCGACCACGTTAACACTGGGTGTTCGGTCTCAGCAAGAGTACGGTGGGGCTAACCGGGTCCAGTACCAATGGGCGGTTTCAATCGAGGAATGGGTGGCCAGGCGGGCACTGCCGCCCCGACAGCCGGTCTCAGAAGATGAAGCTGAATCCGCCCCGGATCGTGCGCGGGAACTGAATCAGGATCAGCGATCCGCCGTCCGGGCTGCCCATCGGCAGGTAGCCCTGCGCCAGCAGGTTGCGTAGCTCGGCCGTCATCTCCAGACGGCCCGGAATGCCGCCTATCGCCGGCAACGGCTGGCGGATCTGGAAGTTCAGGCCCATTTGCGGCTGCCAGCGCTGGGTGAGATAGGCGTGTGTCGAGCCGAGCGTGCCGCCGGTGGTCCACAGATACGTGGTCACCAGGCGCGTGCCGGTGTAGGGGAACACGCTGTTCAGCCGCACCGTCGCCCACGGGCGCCGCACGGAGCGAAGCACGGCCCGCACCGCCGCCGCGTCATTGACCTCCAGGTCACGGCCGACGGCCGTCAACGCCCCCGCCGTCCCGGCCGCGAAGGTGGCGCTCCAGCGGTCCCAGAAAGCCTGCGTCACTGACGCCGAGTAGCCAAAACTCTGGTAGTCTCCGGCATGCAACACGGAGGCGTTGGAGCCCAGATCCGGCAGCAGGCCCGCCATGCGGCTGGCACTGCCCGAGGTGGCTGCCATCACCGCGCCTTCGCGCGTGAAATCCTGGAAGACGGACGCCGTATAAGTGCGGGAGCCCGCGATCTTGCGGTAGCCCACTTCGTAGGTCTCATTGCGCTGGACCCGCACCTGGCCGTTTTCCAGCGAGAGCCGCGGGAACACTGCCAGGCCGGTGAGGGAGTTCTGCGTAGCGCTCTCTGAGCCCGCGCCCATCAGATCCAGCGCGGCCGCGCCGCTGGAAAAGGCGAACTCCACCAGCGCGCCGTCGCCCAGATCGTAGCCCAGCCGGGCATAGGGGCTGAAGACGTTCAAATGCTGCAGGAAGGCCACGGCCTCCAGCAGG
>JBBQLF010000396.1:0-5052 GCA_038327695.1 Bryobacterales bacterium | reverse complement strand
TAGACCTCGTTGGTTTCAAACGCGCGTTCGTGTAGGACAGCGAAGCCGGCGCCCAGGAGGAGGCCGCGGGCGGCTTCGCCGCTGGGGACGGCGATCTTGACTTCGGTCTCCTTATCGTTGGGCGGCTGGGGGGATGACATTGCCTCCAGTATGGCCCTCTTTGCGGATGACATTCATGGCGACGGAGAGCATGGAGGCGACATCGCCGAGGTTGGAGGGGACGACGATGGTGGATGAGGCCTTGGCGATCTTGCCGAACTCGGCGACGTATTGTTCGGCGACGCGGAGCTGGACGGCCTCAAAGCCGCCGGGCTCGTTGATGGCCTGGGCGACGCGGCGGAGGCCCTCGGAAGTCGCGCTGGCGATGGCGAGAATGGCGTTGGCCTGGCCCTCAGCCTCGTTGATCTGTTGCTGGCGGCGGGCTTCGGAGGCTTTGATCACCTTCTGCTTCTCGCCGTCCGCGGTGTTGATGGCGGACTCGCGGTTGGCTTCGGAGTTGAGGATGGTGGCGCGCTTTTCGCGCTCGGCGCGCATCTGTTTCTCCATGGCGGAGAGGATATCCTGCGGCGGGTTGATGGTCTTGATCTCGTAGCGGAGGACCTTGACACCCCACGGCTCAGTGGCCTTGTCGAGCTCGCTGACCACCTGGGCGTTGATGGTGGTGCGTTCTTCGAACGTGCGGTCCAGGTCAATCTTGCCCATCTCGGAGCGGAGATTCGTCTGGGCCAACTGGCGAATGGCGAAGCCGAAATCGCTGATGCCGTAGGAGGCCCGCTCGGGGTTCAGCACCTTCAGATAGAGGATGCCATCCACGCCGACCTGGACGTTGTCGCGGGTGATGCAGATCTGCTCCGGGATGTCGATGGCCTGTTCCTTGAGGGAATGGCGGTAGCGAATGACGTCGACGAAGGGGGTGAGAATGTGGAAGCCCGCGCCGAGGGTGCCGGCGTATTTGCCGAGGCGCTCGACGACGAAGGCGGACTGTTGGGGGACGACGATGGCTGTCTTGGCGAGGATGAGGCCTGCCAGCAGAATGATGGAGACGACAACGAGAAGTGCACCGGTATCCATAGAATCCTCCAGGAATTGTTAGAGCGGGCGGACCAGTAGAGTGAGGCCATCGACACGCACCACCTGGCAGCGCGTGGCCTTGGCGATGGGCGAATCCCCCAGATTTTGGGCGTTCCAGGACGTGCCGCGGAGTTCGACCTTGCCGCGGCCGCCAGAGGGAATCTCTTCCAGCGCCGTAGCGACCTCATTGGTGAGATTGTCGACGTTACTGGCCGAGGAGGGGCGCTGGAAGCGTTGCAGCAGCGGCTTGCGGAACAGCGCTAGGGCGGCCACCGAGATCACGACGAAGATCAGGCCTTCGATGGCCAGGCCGAACTCCAGGCCGATGAGTTTCAGAAAGCCGAGGGCGAGCGCGCCGGCGCCGAAGAAGATGAGGTAGAACCCGCCGGGTGTGAGCAACTCTCCAGCGAGGAGCAGAAGACCGGCGAGCATCCAGAGCCACCACGTGAAACTGAGAGTCTCCACCGCGAATGACCTCCTTCGAGAGCCGATGATACCGCATCACGGTGGCGGAAGTGTAACGCTGACCACGCTGACGATGCCAGTGGCATCATTGCGGCTGCGACTCCGGCCTGTAGCGTGGAGTGGCCGCGCGCGGAACTGACGCCCGGCCGGTGGTGGAGGCGAGGTAGACGTTGAGGTCCGGTCCGTTCATCTGGTTGGCGAGTGTCGAGCCGGCGGTGTGGTCGAATTTGATTGTTGAGCGTAGAAAGGCGTTAGTGGCCGGCGGCCAAGACGTTCGGGTTCGACTGAGTTTGGACGCCATATCGGGTCAGGTCAACTCCGGAGACAGGCGGCGAGCTGCCCGCCAAACAGAGGTAGGGAAACGGAGCGTTGCCACTGTGCGTCAGCGCCGCGGTCGCCCCCTAAGGCGCTGTGCAGGAATAACTACTTCACAATGCCTGAACCGTCATACCGTTGATTTGTGGCCGGCTTGGACGGATCAGAGCAAGGGATTCAGCAGCGATATGAGGGACTGCCGCCGGTTCTGAATGAACAGGGACTGCGGCGGTTTGCGGCGATGGAGGCGCAAACATACGGTCGCGGCGGCGTAAGCGTGGTTTCGCGAATTACACGAATTGCTCGCAGCACGATCAGCCGGGGGATCAAGGAGATTGCGGAGAAGGGGCAATGGGAAGCCGGGAGAATCCGCAAACGTGGCGGTGGACGGAAGGCGAAGCGGACAAAAGACGCGACGTTGGTCTCGGATCTTGAACAACTGGTGGATCCGGCAACACGTGGGGATCGGATGCGCTTGCTGCGTTGGACATCGAAGAGTTTGCGGCATCTTGAAACGGCGTTGAAAGCTCTGGGACATTCCGTTTGCCCTCATGTGATTGCCGACTGTCTGCGTGGACTGGGATACAGTCTGCAGGTGAACAGGAAAACACGCGACGGGGGTGGCCACGTGGATCGGGATGCGCAGTTTCAGTACATCGCCGATAAGGCCAAGTCATTTCTGGCTGCCGATGAGCCGGTTATTTCGGTGGATACGAAGAAGAAAGAACTGGTTGGGAATTTCAAGAACAACGGGCAGGACTGGAACCCCGCGCGCTTCATCGCTTCTTCCACCTTTCCCTCGTCCGCCGGAAGCGAAACGATTCAGTGCCCGTTTCGATGATGTGCGCCCGATCCGTGATCCGGTCCAACAGCGCCTTGCACAGCCGCGGACCCGGAAGCACGGTCGTCCATTCGGAAAACGGCAGAGGTGGCTATCTGCTTCACTCAGGTGACCACCATAGGTTGTAGGCACGGCTCCCCCGAACCTGACTTGCAGGAAGACCCGCTGGAAAGCCGCAACCTGATTTTCAGCCCGAGCCACCAGACGGTGATCCACCAGATGCGCTCGCGTTTGTTTGAAATCCTGGAGCAGACTGGCGGCATGAGCATCCCGCTGCAACCGGACCGCGGCGGCCAGCAAGTCCTGAGGAACCCGAACCAGTCGAAGGCCGCGGAGTTCCCTGCCGGGATCCTGAAACGCAAGTAGAGGCGCCAGCACTCCCCGCATCACCCGGTCCGGTCAAACAGCGGCCGTGCGCGCGCTGGGCTATACTGTGAGTGCGCGTCTGCCGCGATAGGCACCCGTGCACCATTTCAGACAACGTGGAGGAAGATGAGTAAAGAAGATTGCATTGAAGTGACCGGAACCGTGGTGGAGAAGTTCCCAAGCGGCCTTTTCAGCGTCCAACTGGATGCAGAGCGCCTGGTGTTGGCCCACCTCGCCGGGAAACTCCGCCGCAACCGCATTCGGGTACTGGCCGGAGACCGGGTCACCCTCGAGATGTCTCCCTACGATCTGACCAAAGGCCGCATCACCTACCGCCACAAATAGGACTGGGGTCTTCCCCGGCCGGTTGCAGTGCCCACAACCTCCCCCCGCGTTCCTGTTTTGCCTTTGGAACGCGCCTGAAGCCACACGGCTTTTGTCCCATCATCCTCACCCGCACGCAGATTCCGGTTTCGCCGCCGGCTGGCGGAGCCGCATCGGCAGCCCACGAAACCACCTCACAGGGCGGCACGCTTCGACCCGTCCGGCCGGTCAACTCTCCCAGCCGTGTGTCTGGATCACTTCCGCCACTGGACCGTCGGTAGCCACGCGCCCGGCCTCGAAGAAGACCGCCCGCGGGCACAGCCATCGGGCAAAAGCGGTGTCGTGGGTGACGACGATCTTGGCCTGGGGCAGGCTGGCCAGCAGATCCGCCAGATGGCGGCGGGCCGGTGGGTCCAGGTGCGTAGTCGGCTCGTCCAGGACCAGAATCTCCGGCTCCACCGCGAGAATGCCGGCCAGCGCCACGCGCTGCTTCTCACCACCGCTGAGCTGATAGGGCGGCCGGTCCCAGCGATCCAGGAAGCCAACCTGGCGAAGGGCCTGGGCGGCGTGCGCTTCGGCTTCCGCGCGGGTCAGGCCGGCCTGGAGCGGCCCGAAGCTCACATCGTCCAGCACGGTGGGGCGGAAAAGCTGATCTTCCGGGTCCTGAAAGAGGAATCCTACTTTGCGGCGGATCTGGCGAAGGTGGCGGGTGTCCAGGGGCAGACCGCATATCCGGAGTTCGCCCTGACCACGCAGAATCCCATTCAAATGGAGCAGAAAAGTCGTCTTTCCGGAGCCGTTTGGGCCCAAAACGGCCACACTTTCGCCGGGTTGGAGCACAAAATCGACGCCGCACAGGGCCTCAAAGCCATTGTCGTAACGGAAGCGGAGGCCGCGGGCCTCGACGACGGGCGTCATGGGCGCTCCCCGACGGCGCCTCGCGCCAGCATGGCGCGGTGGATGCGCTCGGCCCGGGCGTAGGAACTGGCGAACAGCACCGCCAGGCTGGCGGCCGAAACGTCGAAGGAACGTCCCCCCCCGCGGATCAGTGCCGCGGTTCTTAGTCGCCATGCCTGCGCTCCAATCACGCCCAGGTATCGCCAGGTGAAGTGCGTCACCTCCACCAGCAGGCGCGGCGCTCCAAAACGAGCGGCAGTTTCCAGTACGGCCTCCAGCGGCGTGGTGGCCATCAGCAACGCCACCCAGAACGCGGAGAGGTAGCTACGCCACAGCAAGGCAACCGCTCGCGGGTAGTCGCCGAGGACGG
This sequence comes from Bryobacterales bacterium, assembly GCA_038327695.1. GTDB lineage: Bacteria > Acidobacteriota > Terriglobia > Bryobacterales > Bryobacteraceae > Paludibaculum. The sequence goes on along the minus strand of JBBQLF010000396.1, from coordinate 403 downwards.
CCGTGACTCCGGCAAAGATGAGGGTAAACGGCAAGACGAGCGCGGCGCGGCGGGCCAGGCCGGCAATGGGGATGCGCGCCGAGGCGGCAACCAGAATGGCCAGGGGAAAGGCCATCCAGGCCCGGCTCCAAACACCGGTCAGGATGAGAAGCGCCAGACAACAGGCCACCTTGAGTCTTGGGTCCAGGCGATGCACGGCGCTGCCGAGCCGGCTCCACTCATCAAAGGCGAAAATGCCGGATCCTACGCGCTGCGCCACCGGCTGATCCATTTGCCGAGCAGGAAACAGGCCAGGGTGGTCACGCCCAAGCCCAGCAATCCAGCCGCGGCCTTCCGAAACCACGGGCTATCGAGCGCCAGCGTTTCATATTCCGGCAGGGGGGCGGCCAGCACCACGCGCTCG
>JBBQLF010000395.1:0-5061 GCA_038327695.1 Bryobacterales bacterium | reverse complement strand
CATGGAGGATTTCATGGTGGTGGAGTACGCCAACGAATCGCGGCTCTACGTCCCGCTCACGCGGTTGGACCTGATCCAGAAGTACCGCGGCGCGGGTGAAGCGCCGCCCCCGATGGACAAGCTCGGCGGCGTCACGTGGGCAAAGACCAAATCGCGCGTGAAAGCGAAGATGCGCGACATGGCGGAGGAGCTGCTCAAGCTCTACGCCGAGCGCAAAATGGCCGAGGGCTTCGCCTTCTCGCCGGACTCCAACTGGCAGAGCGAGTTTGAGGACGCCTTCGAATACACGCCCACGCGCGACCAGGTGCAGGCGGTGGCCGAGATCAAGCGCGACATGGAGAGCCCGCACCCGATGGACCGCCTGCTGTGCGGCGACGTAGGCTTCGGCAAGACTGAGGTGGCCATGCGCGCTGCCTTCAAGGCCCTGGGCGACGGCAAGCAGGTGGCGATCCTGGCGCCCACCACGGTGCTCGCCTTGCAGCACTTTGAGACGCTCAGGAAGCGCTTCCAGGCTTTCCCTGTGAACATCGAGATGCTCAGCCGCTTCCGCACGCCCAAGGAGACCAAGTCCGTTCTGGCAGATCTGGCCGCCGGCAAAGTGGACGTGGTTGTGGGCACGCACCGGATCCTGTCCAAGGATCTGGAGTTCCCGGATCTGGGCCTGCTGGTGGTGGATGAAGAGCAGCGCTTCGGCGTGCGCCACAAAGAGCGGCTGAAGCAGATCAAGCGCAGCGTGGACGTGCTGACCATGTCCGCCACGCCCATCCCGCGCACGCTGCACATGTCGCTATTGGGCCTGCGCGATATGAGCGTGATTGAGACTGCGCCGAAGGACCGCCTATCCATCCAGACCGTGGTGGCGAAGTTCAATCCGGACCTCGTCAAGACCGCCATCGAGCAGGAGATTCAGCGTGGCGGCCAGGTCTACTTCGTCCACAATCGCGTGGAGTCCATCTGGAGCCGCGCCGCCGCGATTCAGGCGCTGGTGCCGAATGCGCGCGTGACGGTGGGTCACGGGCAGATGGGCGAGGCGGAGTTGGAAAAGGTCCTGCTCGGCTTCATGCACCGCGAAGCGGATGTGTTTGTCTGCACGACGATTGTGGAGAACGGGCTGGATATTCCGCTGGCGAACACGATCATCATCGAGAACGCGCAGAACCACGGGCTGAGTGAGCTGTACCAGTTGCGCGGGCGTGTGGGCCGCTCCAACCGGCGCGCCTATGCCTATTTGCTAGTGCCGCCGGACGTGGAGTTGAGCGAGGTAGCGCGCAAGCGGCTGGCGGCGTTGAAGGAGTTCTCAGACCTCGGCGCGGGCTTCAAGATCGCGGCGCTGGATCTGGAGTTACGCGGGGCAGGGAACCTTCTGGGCGGGGAGCAGCACGGGCACATGGCGTCGGTTGGCTATGAGACGTATGTGAAGCTGCTGGACGAGACGGCGCGCGAGCTGCGTGGCGAGGTGGTAGCGCCGGAGGTGCATTCGTCGTTGAACCTGGGGCTGGATATTCGCATTCCGGCGGCCTATATCGCCGACGAGCAACAGCGGCTGAAGGCGTACAAGCGCATTGCCGATGCGGGCGCACCGGAGAAGGCGCGGGCGCTGCTGTCGGAGCTGGAGGATCGCTACGGCGCCGCGCCGGAGAGCCTGCGGCAGTTGGTGGAGTTCTCTCAGCTAAAGACGCTGGCGGCGCGCTGCGGCATTGAGACCATTGACCGGCGCGGCGGCGGCGTAAACGTGAAGTTCCATCCGGGGGCGGCGATTGATCCGCACAAGCTGATGAGCCTGGTCAGCATGACGCAGGGCGCGCAGTTCACGCCCGCCGGTGTGCTGCGGCTGCCGCTGGAGCCGGGTCTGACGCCCAGTCAACTCCTGGACCAACTTCGCGCGCAGATTGCGGGCCTCAGCGTCCAAACGTAAATCGGCCCCGCACGCAGCAGGCTGCGCCGGGGCCGGATTCGTTCGATTCCGCCGGGTGTTAGCTGGCGGGCTGTTCGGTCTGTTCGGCTTTTTTGGCTACGGCGGCGGCAATCAGCGCAGCCTTGACCACTCGGATGTGCGCGCGCTGGATGGCCCGCCGTTTCTGGATTTTATTGTGGCGCGCCTTGTCGCCGTTGTTCGTTGACATAACCTTTCCAGGGTAGCAGATCGCGCACATTCGGCGCCCGGCTGCTATATTGCGAATAACAGGTATGAAACGCCGCAAATTTCTGCTGAGTCCCATGCTGTTGGCCGCTTTGCCGCCGCGTTGCTGCGATCTGCCCGAGGCGCCGGCCGGCAGTTTCGAGATCAAACAAGGTGTCCTGACACTGCGCATGAAGGAGTTGCCACAGGCGCTGCGGATCAGCGACGAGGCGCGCAAGCTGAAGGTGATTCTGCTGCGCACGCAGGACGGCAAACTGGCCGCGGTGAGCGGCATCTGCACGCACGGCGGTGCGCCGCTGGTGATGAATGAGCGGCATGGCACGGTGCAGTGCACCAGCCTGGGTCACTCCGAGTTTGACCTGCAAGGCAAGGTGCTGCGCGGGCCGGCGCCGAAACCGATCCAGGTTTATTCGGTGCGCGAAGCGGGCGGTGCGGTGGAGATCGTCCTATGACGCCCGTTTCGCTCCTGCTGATTTGCATGGCGGCCGCCGCGCCGGAGCCGGAATACGTCAAGCTCCCGTCTGGTTTGCAGGTGCACAAGACTGAGGTGACGGTGGACCAGTTCCGCGCGTTTGTGGACGCCACCGGCCACCGGACCGTCGCGGAGCAGGCGAAGGCGGAGCGAACCTGGCGCAGTCCCGGTTTCCCTTTGGCCGGCAGTCAGCCTGTGGTCTACGTCAACTACCGCGATGCGGAGGCCTTCTGCCGCTGGAAGGGCGCGCGGCTGCCAACCGACGGCGAGTGGGACTATGCCAGCCGGGCCGGCGCGGCCACCACGCACTTTTATGGCGAGGGTCTGGACGAGCGTTACATCTGGTACCGCGAAAACTCCAACGGTGCACCGCAGCCGGTCGGCACGAAAGCGCCCAATCCGTGGGGACTCCATGACGTGGAAGGCAACGTCTGGGAGTGGACCACCGCCGAGCACTACACCTTCCGGGGCGGCAGTTGGATGAGCTGCCCGAAGATCTCCCCGTGGGCGACGGAGGGCGCCCCGCTGTTGCGCGTCCCGGTGGTCACGCGGCTCGACATGGCCGACGACGATCTGGGTTTTCGCTGCGTGAAATGAGCCGGTTTGGTTGCGGCAACTACGCCTGAGCCGGCGCACCGGGCGACGGGCCCAGGTACCGGGCATCTCCAAAGGCCAGAATCGGGAAGAAGACAAAGCAAAGCAGTACCAGCCCAACTCCGAACCCGGCTCCCTTGCCGAAGGTCTTTGCGAGGCTGATGTATGCGATGAAGACAATCACGATGTTGACCAGTGGAACCAGGCAGAGGATGATCCACCAGCCCGGCTTACCGGCGATCTGGAGCAGAACCACTACATTGTAGATCGGAATGATCGATGCCCATCCCGGCCGGCCGGCCTTCGTGAACACCTTCCAAGTCGCAACGATCAGAACCACCCAAACCGCGAATGCGGCGATCAGAAACGGGACAAAAAACGAAACTGCCAAGTCCTGGTCCATTTGAACTCCCCGTGCGTCACGCAGCAAGTATATCCCAGGATCCTCCTCTGCGCTGGCGCGTCCGGTTTACCATGGAGGTTACTCTCTCATGGCTGAACTGAAGTCCTTATCCCCGGAGATTCTCCTCCACGTTGCCAAGACCCTCAACGTTCCGATGCGCGGCATGATGGCCACCATCGAACTGCTGGACGAGGGCGGCACGGTCCCCTTTATCGCCCGTTACCGAAAGGAAGCCACCGGTAACCTGGACGAGGTCCAGATCCGCGATATCGAAGAAAAGCTCGGCTACTTCCGCGAACTGGAAGACCGCCGCAAAACCATCCTTGCCTCCATCGAAGACCAAGGCAAGCTGACGCCGGAGTTGAAGGCGCGCATCGAGGCCACGCTCGAAAAGAGCGAGCTGGAAGATCTCTACCTGCCCTACCGCCCGAAGCGGCGCACCAAGGCCACCATCGCGCGCGAGAAGGGCCTGGAGCCGATTGCCGCTTATCTGTGGGCGCAGCAGCCGGCGGAGACCACGCTGGCCGAACTGGCCGCCAGCCTGGTGAATGCAGAAAAGGGCGTCAATACGGTGGCCGACGCGCTGGAGGGTGGCCGCCATATCGTGGCGGAGATGGTCAGTGAGGACGCCGATCTGCGCAAGGCGCTACGCCAGATGATGTACGAGGAGGGCGTGGTGGTGAGCCGCAAGGCCATGGACGCCGTGGATGAGCAGGACAAGTTCAAGATGTACTACGACTACCGCGAGCCGGTGTCGCGGATCCCATCCCACCGCATGTTGGCCATCCGGCGGGGCGAGAGCGAGAACGTGCTGTACTTCCTGATTGAGCTGGAAGAGCTGCGGGCGCAGAACCTGTTGAAGGGCCGCGTGCTGCGGGATTCCGGCGACTGGACTCCGCAACTGGAACAGGCGATTGAGGATAGCTACTCGCGGCTGCTGAATTCGTCGATCCAGACCGAGATCCGGCTGGAGCTGAAGAAGCGCTCTGATACCGAGGCGATCGGCGTGTTCCGCGAGAACTTGCAGAATCTGCTGCTGGCGGCGCCGGCGGGGCAGTTGGGCGTGCTCGGGATCGATCCCGGCATCCGCACGGGCTGCAAGGTGGCGGTGGTGGATGAGACGGGCAAATTCCTGGAGCACAGCGTCATCTATCCGCACCAGCCGAAGAACGATCACATCGGTTCGGCGCGGACGTTGAAGGCGCTGATGGAGAAGCACAACGTCCAGGCCATTGCCATCGGAAACGGCACCGCATCGCGCGAAACTGATGCATTTGTGCGCGATTTTCTGCGCGAATCGGGCTTTTTGGGTGTGTTTTCCGTCACTGTGAACGAATCTGGAGCGTCCATCTACAGCGCGTCCGATATCGCGCGGCAGGAGTTCCCGGACCTGGATTTGACGGTGCGCGGCGCCATCTCCATCGCGCGGCGATTGCAGGATCCGCTGGCGGA
>JBBQLF010000394.1:0-5067 GCA_038327695.1 Bryobacterales bacterium | reverse complement strand
GGGAACTCTCGGGGAGCGGGAGGACTGGGCTGAGCGCGGTGGCGCTGAATTGTAAGATCGACTGCAACTGCGACGCTGCCACCACCGGTACGGTGGCGCTCGCCCCACCCTTCTGCGTCGGCGTCTCGTTCCCGACGTTGGTGAAGTTCAAACTCGCCAGCGTCGGCTGGGAGAAGTTGAGAATCACGGTATTCGGCGCCTGTCCGGAGTAGGTGGTGGTCACCTTGATGGTGGCCTGGTCCGAAAATGACAACGGCCGTTCGAGGCGCAATATCAGGCCTGAACGTGTATCTCCAACTGATTGCGCTACCTCGCTGGCCCAGACGGACAACGTGACCTGCCACTTGCTCTTGCCGATCTTCTCCACGCGGTGGAGCAACCCGCCCGTCGCCGCGGACAGCACATTCACATACGGACTGCCGTCCCGCACTTCAAAGTTCGGATACGTGCCCGGAACCCCGTCCCCCGCAAAGCGCATCACCCAGCTCGATTGGAAATAGATCAGCAGCGTCGGCTCGTCCGGCGGCCCAACGTCCAGATCGCCAAATACAGTGAAGTCCACGGTGTCCATGCGTTGGTCCTCGGCCATCCGGACACCGTCCTTCGACGCGCCCGCGCTCCCGGCGCCATACTTACGGCAGTCATTCTTTTGGTTCTTCGAAACGTATGTCCGGAAATTGTCCCGGAAGTAAAACTTGCCCGGCTCTGGCGTGACGCAGAGTTTGGCCGTACGCACCTTCCGCCCGATGTAGAAGTAATCATCCTCGCCCTGCACATTCCCGCTAGTCAGAATCGCCCGCTCGATCGCCCCCCCCTTGTACTCGTCGGTGAGCGGAACATTGCCTACTGCCCATACCGCCCTGAGGTCACAGTTGCCAACCTGATGTCGAACCTCGGGTTGCTCCTTCAGTTTGAGTAGTGCCGCACCGGCAGCCACAGACTGCTCCACGTAATCGAGAATCGGCTTGAGTATGTTCTTACCCGCCTCCAGCGCAATCGCCTGCTTCTTGTCCTTCACCGGAATGCGCTTCTGAGCGATCTTCTCCAACACCACATCGACAATCTTCTTCGCAATCGACGCCTTGGACTCCCACGGTTTGAAGATTGCCTCCACCCGGACCCGGTTCCCCGTGTTGACCGTGCGGCTGGGCCGGTAGGCCAGCCAGTTTGGTGGCTTCACGGCAAAGCCCGTCAACTGCGTGGGCAGCACCTGACACGCGATGTCCACGGAATCAAACACGTTCTTGGCGATCGTAATCACCGCCGCGGGCGTCAGCTTGCCCGCCCACTCCGCCGCCGGCCCGACAAAGTCCAGCAGCCCGCCCAGGCCGTCCGTGATGGGCGCCACCGTCCGCCGGAACATGTCATGCGCGATGCAGATCGGCAGCGCCGGCATCTTCAATGCCAGGCAAGTACCGGCCGAGCGCTCAGTTGAGCCCTTGGAGGACGCCACACTCCCGCTATCCGGCAGAGGGATTACCGAAACACGCTCGGCTTCGATCAGGTTCTGGTTGTAAGCCATCAGGATCGCAATCGTGCGGCGGTTCACGGTCAGCATCCGCGGCGCCGCCAGTCCGGCCAGCGTTGGGGTCATCGGCATGGTCGCCGTCTCGGAGACCTTCAAGTCCCGCGCCAGGTTCTGTAGAATCGCCTCACCGGCCCCGGCGGTTGTCGTCTGCCAGTCGCCCACCACCGCCATCTCTTCCACCTCCCGCTGACGGCTCACGCTCGCCCGCCACAGCGCCGAGAGGTTATTCACCCACTCCTGAAAGACACCCACCGGATCGGCCGGCAGCGTGAGCGGCCGGATGGTGAACGGCCAGCTCTCCGCCGACCGCACGCCCTGAAGCATCACAAAGATCCGGTAGGCGCCGGGCTGATAGGCATCGGCGGCGCTGGACGAAGACGGCAGCGGCACCACAACCTGCAGCTCACCCGCAGCCGTGGCGCCGTCAATGGCCGCGATGTATTCGTCGCCGTTGGCGCCCTGGAAGACCACCATCTCCACGTCCGCGCCGTTGTCCAGGTTCTCAAAACCGATCCGCAGCATCTGCCCCGGCTCGCCTTCGCCCTGGGGCATCGCGGCCGCGCCGCTGATGCGGGTCACGCGGCTGATCCGGGGCATTCCTACCCCCACCAGAAGTTCCCGCGACGAGGTCCCGCAGGCATTGGACGCCGTCATCAGGATGCGCGTCGTCTCCGTCACTCGCACCTGTGCCGTACCGTTCAAGCCGTCCGCCCCAAGGGCGGGGCTGAAACTCACCGCCGTGGCATTGTCGGTGCTCCAGTTCAAGTCCACATTGCCGGCCACGGCCAGCCGGTCCGGCGCACTGCTGAACCCGGAAATGTAGGGCGGCTGGCAGGCGCCCGGGGCCACCCCTTCCGCCCAACGCGCCGCAGCGCCGGAGACTTCGGCCGCCGCCACCGCGCCGCTCACCACTTCCAACTCCAGCAGAGCGCCCTCCGGCACGTTGGCAAACAGCTCGCTCCACGCCATCTCGCGATACTCGTTGGCGCCCAGCACCAGCGGCTCCGCCGTCACGGCCAGTTCCGCTCCCAGTGCATCCCGCAGCCGGAAACGCACCTGCGCGCCCTCGGCCCCGGCGCTCAGCATCACCTTGGCCCCGGCCTGGATGCCCGGCAGGACGCCGGTCTGGTCCGCGCTGATCAGCGCCACGTCGTTCAGTAGTTCCTGTGCGCGCAGCGAGCCAGGCCCCACCTGCGCCGCCGTCACCTGCAACTGCGTGTTGACCTTCACCAGTCCCGCGGCATCCTCAGTATTGCCAAACACCGTGCCCAGGACGTCCTCGAAGGATCGAGCCGTACCAGCGGGCACCGAGAAGAACTTGACCACCCCGCCGAACGTCAGACTCAAGCTGTAGAACCTGGGTGCGTCCACGTTGGTGACGCGCAAGCTCGTCCGCGCGTCGCCCCGCCGGAACGCCGGCAGCCAGGCCACACTGGCGGTCAGGTTCCTGGCACCGGCCGGAAACACCATGGAGTCGCCTGATGATCCGTCCAGCATCACCGAATACCCCAGCGCTCGCCCGCTGCGCGTCCGGAACGTCGCGCGCGCCACACCAGCGCCGGCCGGCATCAGTTCCGCCAACGGGATCGTGACCACGGTCTGGGACCCGGAAACGACCTTCGAGCCGGTGCGCACGCCGTCGGCGCCATAGACCGCCACCTCCACCTCGGTGCCCGGCGCCAGCAGGGCCACCCCAATCGTGGACGCTACCGAGTCTGGGCCGCCACCAAGCCACGTCACGTGCGTGGCCGTCCCCACCTCAGGAAAAGCCGACTCGTCCACCACCGGCCGGCCCTTCGCGCTCAGTAGCAACGCCGCGCTGGAACTGATGCGCAACGTGCCGCCGGTCTCCGTTTGCAGCACCTCCGCCAGGGGGTTCAGGAACAGCCGGGACTCGCCCGGCGCCAGCGTCCAACTGCCCGGTTCAGGCCGCGCCCCGCCCTCGTCCGGCACCAGCTCAAAGGTGACCACCGCCGCAGCGGCGTCCCGATTCGTGATCCGGATCTCAGTTCCCGGCTGGACCGCCGGAACCAACCACGCCGCCGCGTGCAGTGACGACCAACCCAACGCGAGCAAAAAGAGCAGTCGCAAGGCGTTCCTCCGAGGTCAAATGACTAGTCCCCGTTGGATGCTGACGACCTCGTCAAGGTTTCAGAGCAGTGGAGCCGTATCCCCAGGCAGCATCACCCGCCGCATCAGCTTCAGCGGCATCGGCCCCAGTTTCACGAATTCGTCGTGGAAGCCCTGCAGCGAGTAGCCCGCCCCCTTGGCCTTCTGGTAGTCGCCCCGCAGCTTGTAGATCATCAACTTGCCCAGGGTGTAGTACAGATAGGTCGGATTGTAGGCGCCCCGCCGGGCCTCTTCATAGGCATTGGCCGGCTGCTGGAAGCCCTTCTCCACGAACAGCTTCTGCCCCTGCTCTACGGTCCACCCCCGCGTGTGCAGCATGATCCCCGTCACATAGCGGCAGTCCCGCAGGAGTGCCTCCTGGAGTTGCGCCAGCCGCATCCTCGGGTCGCCGTTGCCGTAGCCCTGTTCCAGCATCATCTGCTCTGTGTAGTGCGCCCAGCCTTCCACATTCGACGCCGCCCCCAACAGCTTCCGCGTCTTGGTGGGGAACTGTTTCCCGTACAGGAACTGCAAGTAGTGCCCCGGATAGGCCTCGTGAATGGTGATCATCTGCATCACCGATTGGTTGTAGAGGCGCAGATGCTCTTCCTTGTGCCGCGCATCCCACTCCTTCTCCGGCGGCGTGACGTAGTAAAACGCCTCCGACGCCTTCGTCTCAAACGGCCCCGGCGTGTCCATCGAAGCAAAGCTCCCGGTCCGCGCGTATGGCGGCGTCTGCTCGATGCGCGGCCGCACCTCTGAAGGCACCGTCACGATCTTGTGATCGATCAGGAACGCCAGCGCCCCCTCGATGGTGCGGCGCGCCGCCGGGAGCAGGTCCGCCTCCGTTGGGTGGTCGGTCTCCAGGGACTTCATCACCTCCGCCGACGTTCGCTTCGGATCGATCTTCTTCGCCGTCTCCAGGAAATCGCGGTGGTCCCTCTCCAGGTTCGCCTGTCCCACCGCCAGCAACTGCTCCAGCGGCAGGTCCACCATCTCTTCATACAGCAGCTTGCTGGCGAAGTTCTCCGCCCCAATCGCGTACGCCCCCTTCGATCGCGGCAGCAGATCCGCCTTCAGCCATGCGGCCGCGTCCTTCATCGCCGCCACCGCCGCCGTGTGGGCCTTTTCGAATTCACCCAACGCCGCCGCGTCTCCACCCGCCGCCGCCTTCGCCCACACAGCCACGTCCTTGTCCAGGAACCCTACGGACCCGCCTGCCACGCGGATGGCCAGGTCCGTGAACTCTTTTGGCGGATTGGTCACATTGGCCTTCATCGCGGCAATCAGCGCCGGCGCCGCCGCCAGCCGCGCCGTCAAGCCCGCCAGGCGCTCCTGGGCCGGGGCGAACTCCCGCTTCATCAGCAGGTCCACGGAGCCCCCCACGCCGCCCACATACTCGATGGGATTCCGCCGCCACCCCTGCACCG